>CAMWKA010000001.1 GCA_947174725.1 uncultured Lachnospiraceae bacterium
CGAGTCGAAACAATTTTATCACGACTTGTTTGGTCTTGATATGATACTTGACCATGATGGCAACATGATTTTAACGGAAGGTCTTGTACTCCAAGACGAAAAAATTTGGAAAAAGTTTTTGGGAAAAGAGATTATTCCGGAAAACAATTCTTGTGAATTGTATTTTGAAGAACGAGACATAGAAGCGTTTATTGAAAAATTGGAAAAAACATATCCCGGGGTTCAATATGTCAATCGACTTGTGACACATAGTTGGGGACAAAAGGTAATCCGTTTTTACGATTTGGACGGTAATTTGATTGAAGTAGGAACACCTATGTGATTTCTTCCGAAGATTTCCAAAAAATGAGTAAATCATAGTGGACATATCTGCAAAAAATGGTTATAATAGGAAATATTATGAGTTCAAAAAATAGGAAGAGGCAAAAAGAAAGGCAGTCAACATTTCGGATGCTGACCCTCATTACACAATTTGGAATTAATATGCTTGTTCCGATTTTTTTGTGTTTTTTCGTTGGGTACTATTTGGATAAGAAGATAGGCACTTCTTATTTAATGATCGTCTTCTTTTTTATCGGCGCATTGGCGGGATTTCGCAATATCTATATCTTTGCCAGACGGATGACAAAAGATGACGATGAAGATAAGAAAGACAGCAAATGATAGATTATCATGCTTAGTTGGTATATATTATAGAAAAAACATGGCTGCGGTAATGAAGGAAAAAATAAAAGAAAATCAGACGCTTGTGGAATTGGTCATTGGGATTTTTTGCTTTGGCGCGGTTTGCCAGATCGTCGGAATCTTTTTTACACATGATCAACTGGCGTACGCAGTCAGCCTATGGATTGGGATCATTGCGGCGGTGGGCATAGCGGTTCATATGAACTACACGATCCGGAAAGCGCTGGCTTGTGATGAGGGCACGGCGGAGAAGGTGACCAGAACGTCATATTTTCTGCGATATGGTTGCGTGATGATCCTGTTAGGAGTGGTTGCGGTTACCGGTGTCATGAATCCGATCGTGACATTTTTGGGAATCATGGGACTGAAAATCGGCGCGTATCTGCAGCCGTTTACGCATAAATTGTTGCAAGGGTGGATGAAGTAAAGGTTTGTGTTATAAAATAATGGACAAGGAGGTGAAATGATGGGAGCAGGTATGCTATTATCCTCGCAGGATCTGGGATTTATGATCAAGGGCGTATTTTCGTTCTATATCGGTGATACGGAAATCTGGATCACAACGACTCACGTATGTCTTTTGATTATGATTCTGCTGTTGACGATATTTTCGCTCTGTGCGAGAAAGACGATGAAGAATGCTTCGGAAGTGCCGGGAACATTCCAGTGTATCGTAGAGATGATCGTGGAAATGCTGGATAATATGATCAAGAATGTTATGGGCAAGAATGCAACAAAGTTTCTGAATTATATTGGAACGATCTTTATCTTTATCTTGCTCAGCAATATTTCCGGCTTGTTTGGTCTGAGACCGCCTACAGCAGATTACGGCGTTACTTTTCCGCTTGGCATCCTGACGTTTACACTGATTACCTTTAATAAATTTAAACATCAGAAAGTCAGCGGTGTCATCAAGGGATTGTGTGATCCATGGCCGATTTGGGCACCGATCAATATCATTGGCGATCTGGCAGTTCCAATCTCGTTGTCGCTGCGTCTGTTTGCCAACGTCCTGTCAGGTACGATCATGATGGCGCTGGTATATGGTCTGTTAAAACTGATCGCAATCGGCTGGCCGGCGGTGCTGCATGTATACTTTGATATGTTTTCCGGAGCGATCCAGACATATGTATTCTGTATGCTGACCATGACTTATATCTCAGATGCCATCGGGGATAATTAAAATGCGGTAAATGAAAACTTAATTATAATATTTTTAAGGAGGAAATGATTATGTTTAACGAGGAATTTATTTTAGGATGTTCTGCAATCGGCGCAGGCTTAGCGGTTATCGCCGGTATCGGACCTGGTGTAGGTCAGGGTATCGCTGCAGGACATGCTGCGGCAGCAGTAGGAAGAAATCCCGGAGCAAAGGGTGACGTTACCTCTACCATGCTTCTTGGTCAGGCGGTTGCCGAGACAACAGGTCTTTACGGTTTGCTGGTTGCAATGCTTCTGTTATTTGTTAAGCCGTTAATGCCGTAAGAAAAGAGTCTGAAAGGAGGCTATGAGGCTTGAATACAGGAATTGGAATGCTGTTAAGCAATACAGCGGGGTATGAAAGGCTGTTTGACTTGGATTTTCAGCTGCTGTCTGATTCATTGCTGACGATTATTGCGGTATTTGTTCTTTTCCTAATTCTTTCTTACAATTTATTTAATCCTGCAAGAAAGATTTTAGAGGATCGTAAAAACAGGATCCAGAACGATATAGCGACTGCCCAGAACGATAAAGATGCGGCTCTGGCGATGAAGGAAGAGTATGAAAGCAAGCTGAAAGACGTTGATAAAGAAGTAGAACAGATCTTAAGCGAAGCCCGTAAGAAAGCATTGGATAATGAAAATAAGATCATTGCGGAAGCCAGAAAAGAAGCGGCAGCAATTATCGAGAGGGCAAACGTAGAAGCTCAGCTGGAGAAACAGAAAGTTGTCGATGAAGTGAAGCAGGAAATGGTTGCTATCGCGTCTCTGATGGCAGGAAAGGTAGTTTCCGCCAATATTGACACAGAGATTCAGGATGGCTTGATTAATGAGACTTTGAAGGAAATAGGTGACAGCACATGGCTAAGCTAATTTCAGGAACTTATGGAGAAGCCTTGTTTCAGCTGGCAGTAGAAGAACAGAAGGAAGATCAGTTTTTAGAAGAGGTGCTTTCTCTGCAGAAAGTTCTGGCTGAGAACGGTGAATTGAATGATCTGATGAACCATCCGAAGATTTCCAAAGAGGAAAAAGAAGAGGTTTTAAAGAATGTATTTCAAAACCGGCTTAGTGACGAGCTTACTGGATTTCTTGTACTGATCCTGCAGAAAGACCGTTATGGAGAGATTGACGGAATCCTTGATTTCTTCGTAGGAAAGATGAAGGAATATAAAGGTATCGGAACTGCCTATGTGACAACGGCTGTATCCCTGAGGGATAAGCAGAAAACAGAAATAAAAGAGAGGCTGCTGGCGACCACCGCGTATCGGGAGATGGAAGTCTATTATGAGGAAGATAAAACTCTGATCGGCGGTATCGTCATCCGGATCGGAGACAGAGTAGTTGACAGCAGTATCCGTACAAAACTGGAGCGATTGACAAAGGAGTTGTCAGAACTTCAAATCAGTTAAGAGTTTTCAAAAATATAAGATGATAAAAGAAAGGTGCGGAAAGATCCATGAATTTAAGACCAGAAGAAATAAGTTCAGTGATCAAGGATCAGATCAAGAGGTATGCCGATAAGCTTGAAGTATCCGATGTAGGTACGGTTATTCAGGTTGCTGACGGTATCGCTCGTGTGCACGGCTTACAGAATGCGATGCAGGGTGAGCTTTTGGAGTTCCCCGGCGAAGTATATGGCATGGTACTTAACTTGGAAGAAGATAATGTCGGAGCGGTATTGCTTGGCAGCCATAAGAATATCAATGAAGGCGATACCGTAAAAACAACCGGCAGAGTGGTAGAAGTACCGGTAGGTGACGCGATGACCGGCAGGGTAGTCAATGCCCTCGGACAGCCGATTGATGGAAAGGGTCCCATCACAACAACAAAATATCGTAGAATTGAACGTGTGGCATCGGGAGTTATTACCAGACAGTCTGTTGATACTCCGCTGCAGACAGGTATTAAGGCGATTGACTCTATGGTTCCTATCGGAAGGGGACAGCGTGAGTTGATTATCGGTGACAGACAGACCGGTAAGACAGCGATTGCGATCGATACGATCATTAACCAGAAGGGTCAGAATGTTAAATGTATCTATGTTGCGATTGGTCAGAAGGCTTCTACCGTTGCAACGATCGTAAAGACATTAGAGGAGTTCGGCGCGATGGCATATACGACAGTCGTAGCGTCTACAGCATCTGAGCTGGCTCCGCTTCAGTATATTGCACCATATGCAGGATGCGCGATCGGTGAGGAATGGATGGAGAATGGCGAAGACGTGCTTGTCATCTATGATGACTTAAGTAAACATGCGACGGCATACCGTACACTCTCCTTGCTCCTGAGAAGACCGCCCGGGCGTGAAGCGTATCCCGGCGATGTCTTTTATCTTCATTCAAGATTATTGGAGAGAGCTGCCCGTATGAGCAAAGAGTACGGTGGTGGTTCCCTGACAGCGCTTCCCATCATTGAGACGCAGGCGGGTGATGTTTCGGCATATATTCCCACCAATGTTATTTCTATTACGGATGGTCAGATTTATCTGGAGACAGAAATGTTCAACGCAGGTTTCCGACCGGCGATCAATGCCGGACTTTCGGTATCCCGTGTTGGTGGCGCTGCACAGATTAAAGCAATGAAGAAAATTGCAGGACCGATTCGTCTGGAACTGGCGCAGTATCGTGAACTTGCGGCATTCTCCCAGTTTGGTTCCGATCTGGACGAGGATACCAAGGAACGTCTTGCACAGGGTGAGAGAATCAAGGAGATGTTGAAACAGCCGCAGTATAAGCCGATGCCGGTAGAATATCAGGTTATCATTATTTATGCAGCTACTAAGAAATATCTTCTGGATATCGAAGTTGACGCAGTCGGACGTTTCCAGGATGGACTGTTTGAATTTATCGATACCAAATATCCTGAGATTCCCGAGTCGATCAAGAAGACAAAGGAACTGTCGGGAGAGATGGAGGAACTGCTGATTAAGGCAATTACGGAATTTAAGGCGGACTTCAGGTAAATATAAAAATAGAAACCTTAGTCAGATAGAAAGCTAAGAGAAAGGCATGGTTATATCATTATGGCTTCCATGAGAGATATAAAAAGGCGTAAAAGCAGTATAGAGAGTACGCAGCAGATTACGAAAGCCATGAAGCTTGTTGCCACGGTAAAATTGCAGAAGGCGAAGGCAAGGGCGGAACAGTCACAGATTTACTTTGACTCCCTTTATCGAACAATGGTTTCCATTCTTGCCAAAGCTCCTGATATGGATCATCCGTTTTTGAAGTCGGATGGTAAGGGAAAGAAAGCAGTTATTATGATCACTTCCAATAAAGGCCTTGCCGGCGGGTATAACTCCAATGTGATCAAGCTGATCACTCAGAATGAGGAGTTTACCAAAGATAACACAATCGTCTATCCCATCGGTAAGAAAGGCAAGGACGCCATGAAACGTTATGGTTATGAATTGGGAACGAATTATTCCGAGGTGATCGATGAGCCGGCATATCAGGATACGGTAGCCATTACCAAGGAACTGTTACATGCATTTGAAGCTGGGGAAATCAGCGAGATCTATCTTGCATATACATTCTTTAAAAATACGGTGAGCCATGTTCCGACACTGCGCAAGCTTCTTCCGCTGGATGCGGAGAATATTGCGACGGAGGATGAACAGGATACCGATGCGGAAGCACCGATGAACTTTGAACCGGAGGATGAGGAAGCTCTGAACCTGATCATTCCAAAGTACATCACCAGCCAGTTATATGGCGGACTGATCGAGTCGATCGCCAGTGAAAATGGTGCCCGTATGCAGGCAATGGATTCAGCAACAAACAATGCAGCGGAGATGATAGATCACTTGTCATTGCTGTACAATAGAGCGCGTCAGGGCTCCATTACGCAGGAGCTTACCGAGATTATTGCCGGTGCTGACGCTATCAATTAGAGAAAGGAGTCATATAATAGAGATGGCAGATGTAAAAAAGGGTAAACTGACCCAGATTATTGGTGCGGTTCTCGATGTTAAATTTGAAGGAGCCCTGCCGGAGATCAACGAGGCGATTAATATCCCGATGAAAGAAGGCAATACTCTGGTAGTTGAGGTTGCGCAGCATCTGGGAGATGACACCGTGCGTTGTGTGGCGATGGGTCCTACAGACGGTCTTGTCAGAGGTATGGAGGCGGTTGCTACCGGATCTCCGATTACAGTGCCGGTTGGCGAACATACATTAGGACGTATCTTCAATGTTCTTGGTGAACCGATCGACAACAAGCCGGCGCCTACAGATGTAGATTATGAGCCGATACACAGACCTGCGCCGGAATTTAAAGAGCAGTCCACAGAGACAGAACTTTTGGAGACAGGTATCAAGGTTGTCGATCTGCTCTGTCCTTATCAGAAGGGTGGAAAGATCGGTTTGTTCGGCGGTGCCGGTGTTGGTAAGACGGTTTTGATTCAGGAGCTGATCCGTAATATCGCGACTGAGCATGGCGGATATTCCGTATTTACCGGTGTAGGCGAGAGAACCAGAGAGGGTAATGACCTTTACCATGAAATGAGCGAATCAGGCGTTATTGAAAAGACCGCCATGGTATTTGGTCAGATGAATGAGCCTCCCGGGGCAAGAATGAGAGTTGGTCTGACAGGACTGACGATGGCGGAGTACTTCCGTGACAAGGGCGGCAAAGACGTGCTGTTATTTATTGATAATATTTTCCGTTTTACACAGGCGGGTTCCGAAGTGTCCGCGCTTCTCGGACGTATGCCTTCCGCCGTTGGTTATCAGCCGACGCTGCAGACGGAGATGGGCGCTTTGCAGGAACGAATCACATCAACAAAGAATGGTTCCATTACCTCCGTACAGGCGGTATATGTACCTGCGGACGACTTGACAGACCCTGCGCCTGCAACGACATTTGCGCATCTGGACGCAACTACCGTATTGTCGCGTAGTATTTCCGAGCTTGGTATCTATCCGGCCGTTGATCCGTTGGAGTCCACGTCAAGAATTTTGGACCCGCGTATCGTTGGTAATGAACATTATCAGGTGGCTCGTGATGTACAGGAGATTCTTCAGAAATATAAAGAGCTTCAGGATATTATCGCGATCCTTGGTATGGACGAACTTTCCGAAGATGATAAGCTGGTGGTAAATCGTGCAAGAAAGGTACAAAGATTCCTGTCTCAGCCGTTTTTCGTAGCGACGCAGTTTACCGGTATGGAAGGAAAGTATGTTCCGATCTCGGAGACGATCCGTGGATTCAGAGAGATCATAGATGGCAAGCATGATGATATTCCGGAAGGATTTTTCTTAAATGCAGGTTCTATCGACGAGGTAGTTGCCAGAATGAATAAGAAGTAAGCCTTTGTCTTGGAAAGGAGCTGTTGGATAAGGTGGCAGACAATACATTTTTATTAAAAATAATAACACCGGAACGGCTTTTCTTTGAAGGCGAAGCTGAGATGGTAGAGTTTAATACGACAGAGGGTCAGATCGGTGTCTATAAGAATCATGTGCCGACGACGGTCATTATCAGTCCGGGGATTCTGACAATTACAATGCCTAATGAAGAAAAGGAGGCAGCGCTTCATGCCGGATTTGTGGAGATCCTGCAGGATCAGGTGACAATACTGGCGGAAGCGATCGAGTGGCCGGATGAGATCGATGAGAACCGTGCAAAGTCTGCAAAGGAACGTGCAGAAAGAAGACTGCAGGCGAAGGAAGCCGGTATCGATGAGGATCGCGCGCAGATTGCTTTAATGCGTGCGCTGACCAGAATACAGACAATCAAATAATCATAATGAAATAGCGATTGCTATGGAATGGCGATCGCTATTGTTGCGCTGAAACATTTTTTCGGCATCCGCATAGAATATATCAAAGAGCTTTGGGATGTATCTATGAGAGGAAACAGGATATTGCCATTTTACATGACCTATCCCATGCCAATGGCATATGAAGATGAAGATGTCATGCTTCGGGATTTGGAATATCTGCAGCAGATGTATCCACAGGATGCAAAAAAGTATCAAAAGAAGATCGTCAGTATCTTAGATAAGATGGACTATGAAGGAAGTATGATCTATGATGATTATCCGGATCAGTTCATGCTGTATAAACTGTCGAGAGATATTACCGAGATGATCAGGAAAGATGAAATAGCAGAGGCTGCTAATACTTCTGAAGCGGCGGATGGCGTGATGTCTCCGGGCAGGAATACGATGGAACAGGAGACGGATCTTTCCCCGGAAAGATGGAAGCAGACCGGCGATATGGTTCAGGTATTGTTATTTTATGAAATCTATAAAAGAAGACATAATTCCGGACGGGGGATGCTAAAATTTTTTTAACGGTAAAAAGGAGCTTGCAGAGCCGGTATGCGGTTTGCGTAGGCTCCTTTTTTGGGGATAAGAAATGGATAAATTTGAGCAGGACATGAAATTGCGGGAAACGATGCCACAGATCGTATCAGAACGGCTGTATCGTATCATCGTCAGCAGACCATTTGGCAAAGGGGAACTGACGAAGGTAACGGTACGTCCGGTTGTCATACGTGGGGAACTGGTCTTTCAGGAGACAAGGTATGTAGGGACAAAGGTACTGCATGAAAATTACGATGCGGAGAAGATGCAGGATAGACTTATATGCTATCTGAAAGAGGAATTCGGTCAGTTAGAGGCAGAATGTATTGATAGAAAAATTACGATCCTGACGAATAAGAAGGGAACCGTGACGGTCCGTGAGAAGAAAAAAACAGTTGTCAATGATATGGCCGGATGCTCTTTAGAGCATAACCGGAGTAAAAACCATATCTTAAAGGATGGCGAAAAGATAGATTTTCTGGTGGCTCTGGGAGTACAGACACCGGAAGGCAGGGTGGTCAAATCAAAATATCATAAGTTTAAACAGATCAATCGATATCTGGAATTTATAGAAGATATTTTACCGGCGCTTCAAAAGGAAGATACGATACGTATCGTTGATTTCGGTTGTGGAAAATCTTACCTGACATTTGCGCTGTATTATTATCTGAAGATCATACAAAATAAAAATATCGATATTATCGGTCTGGACCTGAAAAAAGACGTGATCGAAGACTGTAATGCGCTGAAGGACAAGCTTGGATATCAGGATTTAAGATTCATCAGAGGCGATATTAAAGATTATGAGAATACGGATAGAATAGATATGGTGGTATCCCTTCATGCCTGTGATACGGCGACAGACTATGCCATTGCGAAGGCGGTGTCGTGGGACGCGAAGGTGATCATGGCAGTGCCGTGCTGCCAGCATGAATTGAACAGACAGATCGTTTGCGCGCCGCTTCAGGAGATATTAAAGTATGGCGTCATCAAGGAACGGGTATCGGCGCTGATCACGGATGCTTATCGTGCGGATTGCCTGGAAAAGATAGGATATGAGACGCAGATCCTGGAATTTATCGATCTGGAGCATACGCCGAAGAACCTGCTGATCCGTGCGGTCAGGAAAGAAAAAAAGATTTCCCCTAAAAAGTATGGTCGGGAAACTTCCGGTTCTTTGGAAGAACTGGAGCAATACCTTCATATCCATCCGTTGTTGGGACAATTGATAGGGAAACGTTGATCAAGCGTGTCCTTAGAGGATCAAAAAGGGGATAACATTCAGGGATAATCTGGGAAAGGAACAAGAACCTTAAAGTGAGAAGGAAAGGAATCAGCAAGGGAATTATTTTAACGATATATTGCGTCTGCATGTTTTTTGCGTCCCTGATTCTTCTGGGGGCTTTGATGAACCGCGGCAATACCGATATGACGGCGGAGATGAGTCCTGCCGGTTTTCCACTGGTTTCTTTTGTTTGCGAAGGGATGCAGTTCAATACCCTACATGGATATGCCAATCAGATGGAGATCCCTTATCTGAGGGATACTATTACGCCATTGATGGAGGGTAGAAATCTATCGCTCAGGATCGATACCTATGGAACGGGTATTGAAAAGATCGCGTATGAGGTTCGGACGATGGATGCGTCGCGTCTGATCGAGGATACGCAGATTTATAATTATGTCACGAATGAAAATATCATTACGGCAGATATTACGTTAAAGGATCTTTTAGAGGAAGATCAGGAATATTCTTTCTGTATTCTTTTACAGACGGTAAAAGGGGATGAGATACGCTATTATACCAGAATCATAGAGGCGGATGATTATCAGGTGCCTGAGAAACTGGAATATGTCTATTTTTTTAATGATGCTACCTTTGATAAATATACGGCGTCCAATGAACTTCCTACCTATCTGGAAAGTAATGCAGAAGGGAACAATACTACATTTCATAAAGTGAATATCCATAGCAGCCTGAATCAGGTGACATGGGGCAATCTGCCGGTGGAGAGAGTTACGGAGCCGGTGGCTATGATTCGCGATATCGAGAGTGATATTGCAAACATTGAGGTTCAATATTTTGCCGTCATTACGGAAAATGAAAAGGATATCTTTTACGCCATTGAGGAATACTATCGGATCCGTCAGGGAGAGGAAAGATTTTACCTGTTGGATTACGAAAGGACGATGGAGCAGATCTTTGATCTGAAGACTGCCACAATGGCCAATAATAAGATCATGCTCGGCATCATGGGTGAGGATGTTCAGATGGCTGAAAGTTCGGATGGCAGCCGTTTGGCGTTTGTCAATGCAGGCGGTCTTTACAGCTACAATATCACAGATAATAAAATGTCAAAGGTGTTTGGATTTTTGGACGATGATATCACTGATCTGAGAGAAGTTTATCAGGAACATGATATCAAGATCTTTCATGTGGATGAAACGGGTAATGTGACGTTTATGGTATATGGATACATGAACCGGGGCATCCATGAGGGAGAAATGGGGGCTGCCGTCTATTATTATGACAGCGTTTTAAATACTGTGGAGGAGGAAGCGTTTATCCCCTATACGAAATCCTATGAAATGCTGGAGCAGGACATACTGAAGTTGTCTTATGTGAATAGTGCCAATGACTATTTTATTTATCTGGATCATGCGGTCTATCAGATCGGACTTTCGGATCATACTTGTCAGCAGTTGGTTACCGGACTTCCTCAGGGAGCGTTCACGGCTTCGGGACAGCAGCAGATCGTTGCCTGGGCAAGCGGCGCGGACTTAAATAATGCAACTCAGATTATTATATGTGATCTGACAACAGGAAAAGTAAGTAACATAGAGGCAGAGGAAGATACCAGAATCCGGCCAATCGGATTTTTTGGGGAGGATTTTGTATATGGTGTTGCAAGGAAGGAGGATATCCTCCGGGATGCAACCGGAAAGATGCTGTATCCGATGTATCAGGTTTTGATCCGGGATGTGCGGGGCAATATCCTGAAGCAGTATGAAGAAGCCGGTATTTATGTTGTGGATACGTTGGTGTCGGATGAAATGATCACCATGGTCCGTATGAAGAGGGATGAAAGCAACAGGGGCTGGTCTTATACCACCGATGATCAAATCCTGTATAATGATACATCTTCCGGAGGGAAGAATACCATCGAGGTCGTTACGACGGAAAATTATGAAAAGATCATACAGATCGTGTTAAGGAAGGAAATAGATACGGAAACGATGCAGGTGCTGGAACCCAAGCAGGTGCTTTTTGAAGAGAACAGGAACATAGAATTGGGAAAGGAACCCTATACAGGAAGTGAGTATTACCTTTATGTAAAAGGCGATTTGACGGCTTCTTATGCAGAGCTTCCGGAGGCAATTGATGAGGCATACCGGTTAAATGGTGTCGTAGTAGATGATCAGGGAACATATCTGTATCGAAAGACGGGCAGAGTAGCGAGAAATCAGATTATGGCGATCAATCCGGTAAAAGCGGAGACGGAAGGAGAGGAACTGGCAGTCTGTCTGGATGTCATGCTTGCACTGGAAGGATATACGGTAGATACGGCGCCACTTCTTCGTCAGGGCAGAGAGCCGGAGGAGATTCTGGAAGAGAAAGGACAGGGGATGACAGTGCTGGATCTGAATGGATGCAAGCTGGACATCATACTTTACTATGTGGCGCAGGATATTCCAGTACTGGCTCGGATGGTGGATGGTTCGGCAGTACTGGTGATCGGCTATAATGAGTATCAGATCGTGGTCATGAATCCGCAGACGGGAACCAATTATAAGATAAGTATGAATGAGGCAAGCAGATGGTTTGAAGAAAATGGGAATTGGTTTTTGGCATATCTGGTGGAATAGTGTTTGATATTATAGAACGGTCGTAAATTTGCGATTTGTTTATTTATTGATTAATGTAATTGACAAAATACCCCCATTGGGTATATACTGATCAGTGATCAGATACCCAATGGGGGTATTGTATTATAAAACATTTTTCATTCAGATATAAATAAGGCGGAAAGGCGGGGATGACAATGGCAAAATGCTGTAATACTAAGACGAAGAAGCGTACACCGGAGGAATATAAAAAGCTGGTCAACCGGTTAAACAGGATCGAGGGACAGATCCGGGGAATCCGTAAAATGCTGGAAGAAGATGCCTATTGTCCGGATATCCTGATTCAGGCTTCCGCAGCCAATGCGGCAATCAATGCATTCAGCAAAGAACTGTTATCAGAGCATATCAAGACCTGCGTTGCGGAGGATGTCCGTGCCGGTAAGGATGAAGTCATCGACGAACTGCTGGTAACGCTGCAAAAGATGATGAAGTAGGGAATGTTTTGACAAAGGCTTAAGATCATGTAGCAGGAAATGTTTTGACGGAGGAATATGATCATGCAGCGATATAATGTAACGGGAATGAGTTGTGCAGCATGTTCTGCCAGAGTAGAAAAGGCGGTGAACAAACTTTCCGGGGTGACGGAATGTTCGGTCAGCCTGCTGACCAATTCCATGGGTGTGGAAGGCGAGGTATCGGCGTCGGAGGTGATCGCCGCAGTGGAAGCGGCAGGATACGGGGCGTCTTTAAAGGAGGAGTCGGCTTCCGGAAATGTGAATCATAACGGCAGCGGAGCTGCCGCTCAGGGTGATGGGAATGCCTCTGCGGAAATGGATGCGCTGACAGATAAGGAAACGCCTAAAATGAAAAAGCGTTTGATCGCATCGCTTATTTTTCTGATTGTCCTGATGTATTTTTCTATGGGGCATATGATGTGGAACTGGCCGGTGCCGATGTTTTTTGCGGAGAATCATGTTGCAATGGGATTGCTTCAGCTGCTGCTGACAGGTGTGGTGATGGTAATCAACCAGAAATTTTTTATCAGCGGATTTAGGGGACTGCTTCACCGTGCCCCGAATATGGATACCCTGGTGGCGTTAGGATCGGCGGCGGCATTTGTTTACAGCACCTATGCGCTGTTTGCTATGACAGATGCACAGGCGAGAGGTGATATGGATGCCGTAATGATGTATATGCATGAATTTTATTTTGAATCAGCGGCAACGATCCTGACACTGATCACGGTAGGAAAGATGCTGGAAGCAAGGTCGAAAGGCAGGACAACAGATGCATTAAAAGGGCTGATGAATCTGGAACCTAAGACGGCGACATTGCTGATTGACGGTGTAGAGCAGATTGTGCCGATTGCACAGGTGAAAAAAGGCGACTGTTTTGTGGTGCGCCCGGGGGAACAGATTCCCACGGATGGTATGATTCTGGAGGGAAACGGTGCGGTCAATGAAGCATCCCTGACAGGGGAAAGTATTCCGGTGGATAAGGGTGCAGGAGATCATGTCTATGCGGCGACCATGAACCAGTCGGGATTTTTGCGTTGTGAAGCAACGAAGGTCGGAGAAGACACGACCCTTTCCCAGATCATTAAGATGGTCAGCGATGCAGCGGCAACCAAGGCGCCGATTGCAAAAGTGGCGGATACGGTATCAGGGTTCTTTGTGCCGGTGGTGATTGGCATTGCCGCATTGACGATCCTGATCTGGCTGTTGGTGGGAGAGACCGTAGGATTTGCGCTGGCAAGGGGGATTTCCGTATTGGTTATCAGCTGTCCTTGTGCGCTGGGTCTTGCAACGCCGGTAGCGATCATGGTAGGAAACGGCGTCGGTGCAAAGAACGGTATTTTGTTTAAGACGGCGGTTTCATTGGAAGAGGCCGGTAAGGTGGGAATGGTTGCTCTGGATAAGACAGGGACGATTACCATCGGTGAGCCGAAGGTGACGGATTATTTTCCGGCAGAGGGTATTACAGAAAAAGAACTTCTGCAATATGCATATGCGCTGGAACAGAAAAGCGAGCATCCATTAGCGAAGGCGATCGTAGAGGAAGCGAGGATGAAGGGAACTGCGCTGATGGAAGTACAGGAATTTGAAGCGCTTCCGGGGAATGGACTGCAGGCGGTGATCGATTCGCTGCAGGGTAAGCAGGGAGGTGACGATGCGCATTTAGAAACCGGAGAACATGCACATGAGGTAATTGCGGGCGGCAGCGTGAAGTTTATCGGCAGCCGGATACCGCTTTCGGAGGATATCAGAAAAAAAACAGAAGAGCTTGCAGACAAAGGAAAGACGCCGCTTTTATTCAGTCGGGGCGAAGAGCTACTCGGCATCATCGCAGTAGCGGACGTCATCAGGGAAGACAGCCGGGACGCTGTTAAGGCGCTTCAGAATATGGGAATCCGTGTCATCATGCTGTCAGGAGATAATGAGCGGACAGCCAATGCCATCGGGGATCAGGTCGGTGTGGATGAGGTGATTGCAGACGTCCTGCCGGACGGTAAGGAACAGGTAGTCAGACAGCTTTCAGAACAGGGTAAGGTTGCCATGGTAGGAGACGGTATCAATGATGCGCCCGCTCTGACAAGAGCTAATATCGGCATTGCTATTGGTGCCGGTACGGATATTGCCATAGATGCGGCAGATATTGTACTGATGAAGAACCGGTTGAGCGACGTGGCAGCAGCTATCCGCTTAAGCCGGGCGACCCTCCGTAATATCCATCAGAATCTGTTTTGGGCATTTTTCTACAATGTGATCGGAATCCCGCTGGCAGCGGGGGCGTGGATCCATTGGTTCGGATGGCAGCTCAATCCGATGTTTGCAGCAGCAGCCATGAGCCTGTCAAGCTTCTGCGTAGTAAGTAATGCACTCAGGCTGAATCTGGTGAAGCTGTATCGGGGAACGGAAGGCATTGGACGTCAAAGCGACCCTATGGATCGGAATCAGAGAACGGAGGACATAGAACGTCAAAGCAATCAGATGAATCTGTATCAGGAAGCAGAAGACGTTATGCAAGTAAAAAATAATAATATAAATAATAAAAACGAAAAGGAGAGTACGAACATGACAAAGACATTGGTAATCGAAGGAATGATGTGCGGGCACTGTGAGGCAAGAGTGAAGAAGCTGCTGGAAGGATTTGATGGAATCACAGAGGCAGTTGTCAGCCATGAGGCCGGAACGGCGGTGATCACCACAGAGAAGGAACCCGACGAGGCTGCGCTTCGCAAGGCGATTGAAGAAGATGGTTATAAATTTATAGAAATGAAATAATAAGAAAGCGCTGTTGATCTGAGGATTGACAGCGCTTTTTTGGAATGCGCTGATGAAATCAGTGCTTTTCTAATGTCCGAGAATTTTGTGGTGGAAAGTATTTTTATGATGTATAATAAAATTTAGATGTTTGAGGATTTTTGAAAATATTTATGATGAAAAAGAGTAAGAGGAGGCTGTACATATGGAAACAAAAGTAACACGTGAAAAGGCGCTGGAATTGTTAAAAAAGTACAACAAGGATACATTTCATCTGCAGCATGCATACACTGTAGAAGCGGTGATGCGCTGGTATGCAAAGGAATTGGGATACGGTGATGAAGACTTCTGGGGGCTCTGTGGACTTTTGCATGATGTGGATTTTGAAAATTATCCGGAAGAGCATTGTGTTAAAGCGCCGGAACTTTTGGCGGAGATCGATGCGGAGGAGGAATTGGTCCATGCTGTCTGTAGTCACGGCTATGGGATCTGTTCCGAAGTAAAACCGGAGCATGAGATGGAAAAAGTGCTTTTTGCGGCAGACGAGCTGACAGGTCTTATCGGTGCGGCAGCTTTGATGAGACCTTCAAAGAGCTGTACGGATATGGAGCTTAGCAGTCTGAAGAAAAAGTTTAAGGATAAAAAATTTGCTGCCGGATGTTCCAGAGATATTATCAGAACAGGAGCGGAGCAGCTTGGCTGGGAGCTTGACCATTTGCTTTCCATGACCTTAGACGCTATGAAGGCGACAGAAGATATTGTCAGAAGCCAGAGCTAGAGTATTCGCATTTCATTCGATATGTGAGAGAAATTCGATTTTAAAAGGATAAATTTATGGAAATCAGGCATATCCAGAAAAACGATGATAGACTTGCGATTAGTTGTATTTATGAGGAAAGTTGGAAATTTGCATATAAGGATATTATTCCGAAAAGCTATCTTGAAAGTATACCTGCAGGACGTTGGGCTTCTAGTATAGAGAAAGAGGGAATAAATACGCTTGTGCTGATTGAAGATGGTATGTTTATTGGTACATCCAGTTATTGCAAATCCAGATTTTCCGACTTTAGTGATTTGGGCGAAATCGTCTCAATTTATCTTTTTCCTCAGTACATCGGGAAAGGATATGGTAAACTGTTGCTTGATGCTGTTATTGAAGAATTGGATCAACTTGGTTTTGATGAAATATTTTTGTGGGTGCTGGAAGATAATTTGAGAGCCAGAAAATTTTATGAAAAAGCGGGCTTTACACCCAGTGGGAACTATCTGAATGATAATATCGGCGGAAAAGATCTGCGAGAGATGCAGTACAAGTATAAATTATAAAGGATATATTTGCGTCCATGCAGTGAACGAAGATTTACGGAGGAATTATACTCTATGGAAGAAAATACAGGGACGATGAAGGTAACAGAAATCATGTCGGAAATGGCGGAGCGGAGAGATAAAGTATCCGTCACCGGACAGTTTTTGGCAAGCATCAATTTTTCGATGCAGCAGAATTATGTACCGGTCATCAGAAGCCTGATCATTCAGAATATTTCTGAAGAAACGTTACATGAACTGGTGGTTAAGATCAGTTTTGATCCGGCGTTTGCGAAAGAATATTCTTATGCCATCACCAGATTGGAAAGCGGCGCATCCGTGGAAATCAGTCCGGTGCAGATTCTGTTGTCTTCGGAATATCTGTTCTCATTGACGGAGCGGATCGTGGGAAGTATGGAGATCCTGGTTTTGTCCAAGGAAACAGATACGGCGGATGCTTCTGACAGGAATATCATCGGAAACTTTCACCAGGAGATCGAAGTACTGGCATATGACCAGTGGAGTGGGTTGAGGATCATGCCGGAGATGTCGGCTGCCTTTGTGACGCCTAATCATCCGGTGATTGCACCGATCCTGACGAAAGCGTCTGCGATCTTAAAACAGTGGAATGCCGCGCCGTCATTTACCGGCTATCAGACACAGAATCCCAATCATGTAAAGATGCAGATGGCGGCGATCTTTGCGTCGCTTCATGAGGAGCATATCATTTATACGAATCCCCCGGCAAGCTATGAGGAAATGGGGCAGAGGATCAGACTGCCGCATGTTTTATTAGAACAGAAACAGGGAACCTGTCTGGATCTTTCCGTATTGTATGCTTCCTGTCTGGAAGCTGTGGGTATCCATCCGCTTTTGATGTTTATCAAAGGGCATGCATTTGCGGGGGCATGGCTGGAGGAACAGACATTTGCAGACTGTGCTGTGGATGATGTTTCCGCGCTGTCGAAACGGCTTGCAGAAGGCGCGGAGGAGCTTCTGTTGGTAGAGTGTACAGACTATGTAGAAGGGAAAAATGTTGATTTTGATACTGCATTAGCTCATGGTAAGGCGCATCTGCTTCATGAGGAAGAATTTGAGTATGCAATTGACGTGCGCAGATGCCGTACCAGCGGGATAAGACCGATTCCGGTGAAGCTGGAGCAGTCCTATGTTGGTGGCGGATGGATGGGAGAGGAGGATCCGGATGGTAAGGCAGCTTATGGGGAAGCGCCTAAAGACCTTGTGGATCGTTTCCATAATACTGTGGCGGAAGAAGAAACCGCACCCACCCGTATGAAGGTCTGGGAGCGGAAACTGCTGGATTTTAGTTTGCGTAATACACTTTTGAATTTCCGCGCCACGAAGAATACGATCCAGCTCATGGCGGCGGATCTGGGGGAACTGGAGAATTGTCTGGCGGACGGAGAAGACTTTTTGATGATGGAAGTTCCGGCAGAATGGACGGGGACGTCCAAGGATGCCAGAATATACGAGATTGAGAATGAGAAGGATTACATAGAGCAGATTGCGGTTGAGGAAATGAAAAATCACCGGATCCGTACATTTTTAAAGGCGGAAGAACTGGATAAGAGTTTAAAGAGCTTACAGCGCGCCACACGCGTCAGTATCGAAGAGAATGGTACAAATACCCTTTATCTTGCCCTTGGTTTCCTGCGCTGGTATGAGAGCGATGTATCGGAAAAGGCGAGGTATGCGCCGCTTGTCATGATTCCCATTGATCTGGTTCGTAATTTCCGTAACAAGGGCTATGTTATCCGCAGCCGTGATGAAGAGACGCAGATCAATATTACGTTGTTGGAATATTTAAGGCAGGTTCATGGAATCAAGATCAGTGGTCTGGATCCATTGCCCTGTGATGAACATGGGATAGACCTTCCGCTGGTATTTCATATTATCCGGCAGAGTATTCTTGAGAAGCGTCAATGGAATATTGAAAATATGGCGTTTATCGGATTATTCTCCTTTGGACGCTTTGTCATGTGGAATGATCTTCGCAGCCGGTCGGAAGATCTTTTGGAGAATAAAGTGGTTGCCAGTCTGATGGAAGGAAGGATGACATGGCAGGAGGAACAGCTTGGAATTGACGATACCAATCTTGATGAGAGGATACTCCCGGAGAGTATGGCAGTTCCGTTAAGCGCTGATTCTTCACAGATGGTTGCCATTGCGGCAGCCGCAGGCGGGCAGAGCTTTGTTCTGCATGGACCGCCGGGAACAGGAAAGTCCCAGACCATTACCAATATGATAGCCAATGCCCTGTATCAGGGGAAATCCGTTTTATTTGTGGCAGAGAAGATGGCAGCGTTATCCGTTGTCCGAAGCCGTCTGGAAAAGATCGGTTTAGGACCGTTCTGCTTAGAGCTGCATTCCAATAAAACCAATAAAACTTCTGTATTAAATCAGCTGAATCAGGCGTTGGAGATTGGAAGGATCAAGAACCCGGAAGAGTATCAGGCGACGGCGGAGGAGTTAAAAAAAGTACGCGGTCAGCTCAATTATATCATGGAGGCGATCCATCGTAAGAGAGAATACGGGTGTTCCCTGTATGAAGCGATCTCCTGCTATGAACAGAATATTGACCAGAAAGGCAGCGTAACATTTGACAGGGAACAGGTGAATGCACTGACCGGAGAGCAGATTGATGGATGGATCCGGTTGGTAAAGGATTATGAAGCGGCGGCGCGGATCGCCGGACCTTATGACCAAAGCCCATGGGTGGGCTATGAAGGAGTGCAGTACAGCATAGAACTCCGCGATCAGCTTGCAAAGGAGCTTCAAGAGAAGGAAGCAGTCTGTAGAGGGGCAGTATCGAAAGTAAGCCGGTTAAAAGAATGGGTTGGTGTTGTCAATGAAGACAGCCGGGATACCATAGAAAAAATACTTGGGTTATGCGTATTGTTGAAAGATCCGGCGCCGGTACTGACGGGACTGCTGGAACTGTCTGATCATGCAGGGGTGGTAGAGCAGCTTCATCATATGGCTGCTGCAGGACGGGAATATCAGCAGAAGCAGGCGGAGATCCTTGCTTCTTATGAACCGCAGATCTTACAATATCCTGCCGGAGACGCTTCGCTTCGGTATAAACAAGCGCAGAACAGCTGGGTTCTGCCCAGATTATTACAGACCAATAAACTGTTAAAGGAGATCAGGCTGTACGCAAAGGAGCCCAAAAAGATAACAAAAGAAAATCTTCCGGCGGTCTATGAACAGCTGGGTCTCCTGACGGAACTGCAAAATAAAATAACGTCCGTACCGGCGGAGGTCACTTCGTTGACAGGCGGGATGTACGCAGGCGTCAATACGGATTTTACAAAGTTGCAGGCGTCGGTGGATAAAACCGAGAAGATATATCAGAGCATGCAGTCCTTGTCTTTTGGCGACAGGGGTCAGTTGATACAAAATATTTCCAGAATAGGAAATCTGTCAGTATCCTCCGCTGCGGGCGGAGTACAGACACGGGATGTTGCAGATGCAGACAGTCAGCAGATATTGGAATATACAGAAAGTTTGTGCGAAGATATTCGTGTCTTGGATGAAATGACCGGCAGGTATCATATCGACCTGACGCAGGAAGAAAAGGGCTCCCATTGGCTTACGGACGCCGCAGATACCTTTGCACGGTATCAAAAATCGATGGACACATTCAAGGAGTGGGTAAGCTTTAATCAGGTGGAAACGCAGGTAAAGGAACAGGGACTTTCGCAGCTGGTGGAGGCTTATCATGAAGGAATTGTCAAGGCCGATACTATGGTCGGAGCCGTGCTTTGCAATCTATATTATGGACTTAGCGTCAAGACGATTACGCAGGATGACAAACTGAACCATTTTCAGGGAAGCCAGTATGAAAACCAGATTGCGGAATATGACGCGCTGCTTGAAAAATTCCAAGATCTGACGATACAGGAGCTGGTTGCGGACTTATCGGCGAAGGTGCCAAACAGTGCGGTGGAGAGTGTTTCTTCCTCAGAAATGGGGATTCTAAAGAGGGCGATCAAAAGCAAAGGCAGGATGATGTCCATCCGTAAGTTGTTTAATGAGATTCCCACACTGCTTCGCAAACTTTCCCCCTGTATGCTGATGAGTCCCATCTCGGTGGCTCAGTATATCGATCCGAAGTTTCCAAAATTTGACCTGGTGATCTTTGACGAGGCATCACAGTTAGAGACCAGCGAGGCAGTGGGGACCATCGCAAGGGGAGATCATGTTGTCGTTGTCGGGGATCCCAATCAGCTTCCGCCTACGAGTTTCTTTTCTTCCAATCATGTGGATGAGGAGAATTATGAGCAGGAGGATCTGGAGAGTCTGTTGGATGATTGTCTGGCAATCTCCATGCCGCAGGAGTATCTCAAGTGGCATTACCGTTCCAGACATGAAAGCCTGATCGCATACAGCAATAT
>CAMWKA010000002.1 GCA_947174725.1 uncultured Lachnospiraceae bacterium
GTATTACCATAAGGGAATAAAGATCGCGGTCAGCGGCAGGATCCAGACAGGAAGTTATACCAATAAGGATGGTGTCAAAGTTTACACGACAGAGGTTGTTGTCGAAGATCAGGAATTTGCCGAGAGTAAAAATGCTCAAGGCGGCGGTCAGGGCAGCGGCTCGGGTTATAGCGGAGGCCCCGCTCCTTCCGGCGCAAGCGATGGATTTATTAACGTTCCGGAGGGTATTGATTCGGAGATTCCGTTCAACTAAGATACCATGACTGCAAGATGGATGCGTGTATGCGCAAAGTAGTGTGAATAGGAAAGGTAAGGTAAATAATATGGCATTTAATAAAGAAGCTGAAAAAAGTGATGCACCTATGAAAAGACGTGGGGCAGCAGGCGGTATCCGCAGAAGAAAGAAAGTATGTGTATTCTGTGGCAAGGAAGGCGAGATCAGCTATAAGGACACGGTCAGACTGAAGAAGTATGTGTCTGAAAGAGGAAAGATCCTTCCGAGAAGAGTAACAGGCAGCTGTGCAAAACATCAGCGTGCTCTTACAACAGCAGTTAAGAGGGCAAGACATATTGCGCTTATGCCTTATACCTGCGACTAAGCCGTAAGAAAGTAATTTTTGAGGCCAATCACCATTTGGTGGTTGGTCTTTTTTTGCTAATCCCTAAACCTTCTTTTTCCAGTCCATGTATTCCTGTTCTAATTGTATTGCAAAAGAATCATTGGCGCATTTCGCAGCTGCAATTCCTTTTACAAATAAATTACCATACATATTTGTTCTTTTCTGCATATATGGCTTTGCCCATTTCCATAATTCAACGGAATCCTTAACACCACCACAGATAATTTCAAAACATTCTTCAAGCACATCACCGAAAAGACGGATTCTTTCTATCTCTTTGAAATCAGCTGTATCTATCATTTCTCGCAAATAAGAGTCCGCAATTTCAAACTGCTTGATATTAATGTAGTATCGAATCACTTTATTATATGCGTGAACGATATTGAACACTTTACCAGATGAGATTGCATTCTCTAATAGTTCTTTATATATTAATTCATTTTCCTGTTCCTTATCTAAAAAGGAATTGAATCTTGTAAGCGTGGTTCTATCCGTATCTGTCCATTCTGTGATACTGTCTTTCCAATTGCTTACCAGCACCTCCATAACGTCTTTGTAATCCAAATCTTGAGAAAGGAAAATGCAATCCATCAGACCTAAAGAAATTATTTTATCATCTATATGGTAGTTTTTATCGAAGCCACAGAAACAATCGAAATTTGTGTTTTTTGCTTCTTCCAACATTTTATCATGTCTACCATCAGTATTGTATTTATTTAGAATGGAAGTTAAAACATTCAGCGTATTTCCAATTCCCTGAAAAGAATTACTTTTACGATCTTTTAACTCTTCCTGAAACAAATACACAATTAAATCTTCATCATCAATATTGGCATATAATAGGTAGTATGCCAAACGCATACGATTGAGATAATTGGCATCTCTTGTTCCCCATCTTTCATCATAATATTCACTATATTGAATAAAAGACGTGTCTCCGCTTTTTAAGGCTTGGTAAGTATCCGATTGTTCAAATAATTTTGCTTTCATCAACTCTGCATGCATACACCCCTCCATTATTCCAAAAAATCCATTTGCTATTTACATATATTGAATTCCCCATTAATTCCTATTCTACTTTCAAAAATTCCGATTCATCAATATGATTTTAATCTATTTTCTGTAATTACACAATGCCGAACGGACTTGCGATCTTGTATGTTGTGTTTTTTTGTTTTTGCGATATAATATATAAAAGCCAATATTATATTTTGTTATATGTTTGGAGGAATCTCATATGTCGGAAAAAGAGAAAATAGTGCAGTTATTGGATCAGGTGCCTGATTATAAGTTAGGATACATTCTTGCCTATGTGCAAGGACTTACTGCTTATGAGGATGATGAATCGTATTGTCAGAAATTATATCAAGATTATTTGGAAGATGCGGATCCTGACAAAGATGAAACCTATACGTTAGATGAATGCAAGAAGGAATGGGGGCTTGCTTGATGTATCAAATACTTATTAAGAAAAGGGCAAAAAAATTTATTGACAAGCTCCCTGCTACAGAAAAGGCTCGAATCGTAAGGGCTATTGAAAAACTTCCGGAAGGGGAGGATATTAAGAGTTTGAAAGGATATGAAGGAATACTGCGCCTTAGGGTTGGGGCATATCGTATTATTTATGAAGTGGATAATAATAAACTTATTGTAACTGTCATTGATGCAGGAAATAGAGGTCAGATATATAAGGGATTATAAAATTTCCTACAAATGGGAAAACTGTTTTTAGGGTAGTCTTTTAGCCTGTTAATTATGAATAACTTTTGAGACCAATCATCATAGGAGGGTTGGTCTTTTTTTATCGTTTTATGTCTGTATTCAAAAGAGCGGAAATTAGCGTACTGTGCCGTTTACTTTTTGTAAAATGGTTTATTTGAAAATAAATGGTACAGTATACTAGATGATGTGTCGGTTTTTGTCGTTAAAATACCATATGTAGTTATGGAATCATCATTTCAGAAGTGTTATAATGGGTATTATGAAAAATAAACTGAAGTTAAAAGGAAAATTGAAGACCTATCTGGAAATGCCATTGATTTTAGGGTTTGTCCTGGCGCTTTTAGATATTTGGATTTTTGGTATTAATTTTGAAGCGGGGATTCTTTTAGCCGTATTTACTTTTCTTTATCTGATCATTATGATCGTGACCATGACATTTACGAAACCGGGATTGATCAATGAACTTGTCACCTTTGCTACAGAATATGGGCAGATACAGAAACAGCTGTTAAAGGAACTGGAACTTCCCCACGCGTTGTTGGATGAGACGGGTAAATTGATCTGGATGAATCAGGCGTTTGACGAACTGGTTGGTATGGAAAAGATCTATAAGAAATCCATTACGACCCTCTTCCCGGAGATTACAAAAGAGGGAGTGGCGTCGCTGGAATCAATATTGGAGTACAAGCTTTCCTATGAGGAGAAGGATTTTCTGGTCAGATTAAAGCGTGTTGATATGCGTGATATGGCGCTGCTATCTGAGACGGTGGTTGTTGGAAAAGAATATGAAGGTTATCTGATTGCGCTATATATGTTTGATCAGACGGCACTCAATCTGGCATTGAAGGAGATAGATGACCAGAGCCTTGTGGTTGGGATGATTTACATAGATAACTATGAAGAAGCCATGGAAAGTGTTGAGGATGTGGGACGAAGCCTTCTCAGCGCATTTATTGACAGGCAGGTCAACCAGTATGTGGCGGCGATCGACGGGATCGTCCGTAAGACGGAAAAGGACAAGTATCTGTTGATTTTAAGGAAAAGCGCACTGGTAAAACTTCGGGAAGAGCGCTTTAAGTTGTTGGAGGATGTAAAAGGCATCAATATCGGCAATGAGACGGCTGTAACACTCAGTATTGGAATTGGTTTGGAAGGATTGAGCTATGCTCAGAATATGGAATTTGCACGTAACGCAATAGATCTTGCATTGGGTCGGGGCGGTGATCAGGCAGTCGTTAAGAGCCCGTCCGGAATCACCTATTATGGCGGTAAGAGCCAGCAGAAGGAAACGACTACAAGGGTCAAGGCAAGAGTAAAAGCACAGGCGTTGGAGGGTATTATCACGGCGAAGGACAAGGTTCTGGTCATGGGACACAGGGACAGCGACGTGGACAGCTTTGGCGCGTCGGTAGGTATCAAATGTGCCTGCGACAAGCTGGAACGTAAATCCCATATTGTTCTGGAAACCATATCCACCTCCCTGAAGCCGTTGGTAGATCTTTACCGAACCCATCCGGACTTTACGGAAGATACGATTTTGTCCGGACAGGAGGCGCTGGAGATTGCGGATGCGAATACGGTGCTGGTGATTGTGGATGTGAATAAACCCAGTATTACAGAATGTCCGGAACTGATCAAACGGTGTAAGACCATCGTGGTATTGGATCATCATCGGCAAGGAGCGGAATCTGTGGAAAACGCAACATTGTCCTATGTAGAACCTTACGCGTCTTCTGCATGTGAGATGGTTGCGGAGATCCTTCAGTATATCAAGAATGGTATCAAATTGAAGGGAATCATTGCGGACTGTTTGTATTCCGGTATCGTGGTGGATACACAGAACTTTACAACAAAGACAGGTGTCAGGACATTTGAGGCGGCGGCATTCTTAAAAAGAAATGGTGCTGATGTGACCAGAGTCAAGAAGATGTTCAGGGAGGATGCGCTGGAATACAAGACAAAGGCGGACGCGGTAAGACAGGCGGAGATCTATCGGAAAGATTACGCGATTTCACGGTGTCAAAATGAGGGAATCCAGAGTCCTACCGTCATAGCTGCGCAGGCGGCTAATGAGCTGTTGAATATCAATGGGATCAAGGCCAGCTTTGTCATGACAGAATACATGAACCGGATCTATATCAGCGCCCGTTCTATTGATGAGGTAAATGTACAGATCATCATGGAGCAGTTAGGCGGAGGCGGACATATGAATATCGCCGGCGCTCAGCTGGAAGATACCACCGTAGAAGGGGCGATGATCATTTTGAAAAATACATTGGATAAGATGATACAGGAGGGTGAAATTTAATGAAAGTTATTTTAAATCAGGATGTAAAATCCCTTGGAAAAAAGGGAGATATCGTAGATGTCAGCGACGGATACGCAAGGAACTTTATTCTTGCGAAGAAGCTGGGCGTGGAAGCTAATTCTTCTAACCTGAACGATCTGAAATTAAAGAAAGCGAATGATGAAAAGGTTGCGCAGCAGCAGTTAGAAGATGCAAGAGAATACGCAAAAGTGATCGAGAGTAAGAAAGTGGTACTAAAGATCAAACAGGGAGAGGGCGGTAAGACATTTGGCTCTATTTCATCCAAGGAAATTGCGGCTGCTGCAAAGGAACAGCACGATATGGAGTTGGATAAGAAAAAGATCGTATTGAAAGATCCGATCAAATCTGTCGGAACATTTCAGGTGCCAATCAAGCTGCATCCGAAGGTAACAGCTTCGCTGCAGGTGAGTGTAGAAGAAGAGTAATGTGAGGGGAACTATCGGCCAAAGTAAAGGCGATTAGATTAAAAACGTAAGCCGATGAAGTTGGCGTGGAGGGGAATGGTTGCATGGAGGAAGAGATACATAAGAGAATGAAGCCGCATAATGATGAGGCAGAGCAATCAGTAATCGGCGGAATGTTCTTAAATCAGCAAAAGATTCCCGAAGTACTTGAGATCATTCCTAAAGGTTCCTGTTTTTATAACAGAACTTACGGCGCGCTTTATGATGCTATTGTGGAGTTAAACAGGGAGGGGAGATCTGTTGACCCTGTTACGGTGCAGGACAAGCTCCGGGAGATGAATGTGCCGGAGGAAGTCAGCAGTATGGAATTTATCGGATCATTGATTGCGGCGGTCCCGACCTCTGTTCATCTGGAGGATTATTCCAAGATCGTTATGGAGAAAGCAGTCCTGCGTGATCTGGTTAAAGTTACGGAGGGAATTACAGAGGATTGCTATCAAAGCAAGAAGAGCTATAAGGATCTGATGGAAGATGCAGAAAAAGAAATCTTCCGTGTGGTACAAAAACAGGATCATGGCGATATTGTTCCTGTCGGAAAAGTAATCATTGAGGCATTGGAAAGCATTGACCGTGCGGCGCGGATCACAGGTGATGTTACGGGACTGGCTTCCGGTTTTATTGATCTGGATCATAAAACGGCAGGATTTCAGAAGGGTAATCTGGTTCTGGTGGCAGCAAGACCGGCGATGGGAAAGACTTCATTTGTTTTAAGTATGGCAAGGGATATCGCGTTCAGACAGCGGAAAACGGTTGCAATGTTTAGTTTGGAGATGTCGAAGCAGGAATTGGTCAATCGTCTGTTGTCCATGGATTCTAAGGTAGATTCCCAGAAATTTAAAACGGGTAATCTTACAGAGAGAGATTGGGAAAGTCTGGTGGAAAGCGGCAGTAAGATGGGAGAATGTCCGCTGTATATTGATGATACCTCTAAGACAGTGAAAGAGATACGTTCTAAATGCAGACAGTTAAAGCTGGAGCAGGATCTTCAGATGATCGTTATAGATTATCTACAGCTGATGGAGAGCAGCGGCCGGACAGATTCACGTCAGCAAGAGATCTCGGAGATCTCCAGATCCTTGAAGCTGATGGCAAAGGAACTGGAGATTCCGGTGGTAGCATTATCCCAGCTGTCACGAGGGGTGGAAGCGCGTACCGACCACAGACCGATGCTTTCGGATCTTCGAGAATCGGGAGCCATCGAACAGGATGCGGATATGGTCATGTTTATCTACAGAGATGAAGTGTATAACTCGGATACGGAAAAGAAAAATATAGCCGAGATCATTATAGCGAAGCACCGAAGCGGACCGATTGGAACGATTGAACTGGCGTGGCTGCCGGAATATACGATGTTTCACAATCTTGGAAGATAGATTACACAAGAGGACAAGCCAAAATGGCATGCCCTTTTTTGTATTGCAATTATCTTAGTATCATTTAAGTGAAAGGAGACAGCATATGGCCAAATCAGTATATTTGATTTCGGAGGCTGCAAAAGAAGTATGTGTGGAAAATCACGTATTAAGATACTGGGAAGAAGAACTTGCGCTTCCTGTTAAGAGAAATTCTCAGGGACACAGGTATTATACGATGGAGGATCTCAATACATTTAAGAGGATCAAATATTTAAAGGAACAGGGTCTGCAATTAAAAGCGATCAAATTATTCCTTTCCAGGGACAATCGGCGGGAGAAAGCTTTTATCCAGCAAGGAGACAAAGTAACGGCATTTTGCAGGGAAACTTCTCAACGGAGCATGGTGGAACAGGATAGTTCCGGGGCAGACACGACGGAACAGGAAAAAAATACAGAAGTCGTCTTAGATAAAGAGCAGATATCACAGGAGGACCGCAATGAGAAGGTACAGAAGCTGCAGATGATATTACGACTTATGATTGAAGAAGTGCTTAGAGAATATGACAGTGATCTTAAGGAGGAACTGAAAGAAGGAATCAGCGAAAAGCTTTGCACGGATGTCAAGGACGCCGTGATCAAGGAAATGGATTATCAGTTCCGTATGCAGGAAGAACGAGAAGATAAGCGCGGACAGGAGCGCGAAGATAAAGATCAGGAGCTGCTTAAACGTATAGAAGAGATATTAAAGGCAAAAAAAACAGAGAAGACTGATAAAACAGAAAAGATTGGAAAAACAGAAAAAACAGAAAAGACAGAGAAAACAAAACAGAAGAAACTGGGATTTTTTTCGTGGAAAAGCAAAAATGCGCTTTCTTAACGGCCATTAAAAAACCAAGCACAGATCTTGTGTCATGTGCTTGGTTTAATGGATCTTTTTATGCTTATTCTTCGGAAATAGCGCCAACAGGACATGTGCCTGCGCAAGCACCGCAGCTGATACAGGTATCAGAAGCGATTTCATACTTTCCGCTTCCTTCGGAAATAGCGCCAACAGGACAGCCGCCTGCACAAGAGCCACAGGAAATACATGAATCAGAAATAACAAATGCCATAATATCATTCCTCCTTATTTTTTATGATTGCTATAGCTATTTTAATACATTTCCGTGATGATGACAAGTGCTAATCTATTCCTTTTCCTCTTCACGACGTTTGCGGATACCGTTTAAGATGACTTCTTTTTTCTCGATGACATCTTTCTGGCTCATGGCCGGGACATCTTTTAATTTATAATCCATGCCAAGTTTTTCATATTTTGGTTTTCCCATGGTATGATAAGGAAGGACATCCAGCGCTTTCAGATTATGGAGTCCTCCGATAAAGTAACCAAGTTTATAAAGATACTCATCGTCATCCGTTAATCCGGGTACTACAACATGACGGATCCACATAGGAACGTCCCGGTCAGAAAGATACTGCGCAAACGCAAGGATGCCGTCATTCGGCTGCGTGGTCAGCTCCTTATGTTTTTCGGGATCAATATGTTTGATGTCCAGCATAACGAGATCCGTGATTTTCATAAGTACGTCCAGCTTTTCGATCAATGCCGTGTTATTGGGTTTAAATACGATGCCGGAAGTATCGATACATGTATGGATATCGCGTTTTTTTGCTTCCGTGAACAGTTCGATCAGAAAATCCACTTGCAGCAGTGGTTCGCCGCCGGTTACGGTCAGACCGCCATCCTTATAGAAACTGCGGTTCCGTTCATAGGCTTCCATAATTTCTGAAACTTCCACCATCCTGCCGCCGTTCATTGCCCAGGTATCCGGATTGTGGCAGTATGCACACCGCATGGGGCAGCCTTGTACAAATACGACGAATCTTACGCCGGGTCCGTCAACCGTTCCAAATGATTCCAGTGAATGAATTCTTCCGCTCATATGATCTGTCTTATCCTTTCTTAAATGAAATCCTATATAGGATATTATTAGTATACTATTTTTTTTAAATTCAAACAACAGATAACGCAAAGATAAAGGAAAAATATTATAATTAACTTAAAGCAAATGGTATAATGTAAAAAGCGCAAAAGAATGGCAGATGAGAAACCGCCTGCGCGGATTTCTCATCGCGTGTCATCGCAGCAGGTTGCTCTGACATGGAGGATAAGTATGGAAGAACAGGAAAAATATACAGCGGGGCAGTTGATCAAAAGATTTCTGCCTTATTATAAGAAATATCGGTGGATCGTAGTGTTGGATCTGTGTTGTGCCGGTCTGACTACAATCTGTGAGCTCGTATTGCCATTGATCATACGTTATATCACTGACATGGGCATGAACGACCTGCAATCCTTGACCGTAAAGCTGGTTTTGCAGCTGGGGATGATTTATCTGATCCTGCGGGTGGTGGATCTGCTGGCTAATTTTTATATGGCGAACACGGGTCATGTGATGGGTACCCGTATTGAAACCGATATGCGCAGAGATGCTTATGAGCATCTGCAGAAGTTGTCCAACACCTATTACAGCAATACAAAAGTGGGGCAGATCATGGGCAGGATCACCAATGATCTGTTTGACGTGACGGAATTTTCCCATCACTGTCCGGAGGAATTTTTTATTGCGGGAATTAAGGCGGTTGCTGCGTTTATCATATTGGGAAATATTAATCTATGGCTGACGCTGATCATCTTCCTGATTGTGCCGGTCATGGCTGTCGTATGTACGATCATTAATCTGCGTCTGCGGAGTGCATTTCGGGAGCAGAGAGTCCAGATCGGAGAGTTAAACGCAAGGATTGAGGACAGTCTGCTTGGACAGAAAGTGGTCAAGGCATTTACTAATGAAGAAAAAGAAATGGAGAAATTTGATAAGGATAATCTTCAGTTTTTCCGGATCAAAAAGAAAACTTATTGGTATATGGCTTTTTTTCAGACGACAACAAGGGCGTTTGACGGCCTGATGTATCTGGTAGTGCTGGTGGCGGGAGGACTGTTCCTGATCTATGGACAGATAAATCCGGCGGATCTGGTGGCATATGTGATGTATGTGACAACGCTGATCGCAACGATACGGCGTATCATAGAATTTGCGGAACAGTTTCAGCGTGGTATGACCGGTATTGAGCGATTTGTTGAGATCATGGATTCTGATATTGAGATCTTTGATGAACCGGACGCGGTGGAATGTGTTGCTCCGAAAGGGGAGATCAAATTCAGGGATGTCAGCTTTGAATATCCGGATGATCATAATGTGGTATTCCGGAATCTGAATCTGTTGATCCATGCCGGGGAGAAAATAGCGATTGTCGGACCTTCCGGCGGCGGGAAAACTACGCTTTGCAACCTGATTCCGAGGTTTTATGATATTGACAGTGGTGAGATTTTTTTGGATGGGGTAGATATCAGGCATTATACGCTGAAAAGCCTTCGGAAAAATATTGGTATGGTGCAGCAGGACGTGTATCTGTTTTCCGGAACCGTATATGAAAATATCGCCTACGGACGGGAGGATGCCGGGAGGGAAGAAGTCATGGAAGCGGCGAAACGCGCCGGTGCGCATGAATTTATCATGGCGTTGAAGGACGGTTATGACACCTATGTTGGAGAGCGGGGAGTGAAGCTTTCAGGAGGACAGAAACAGCGAATCAGTATTGCCAGAGTCTTTTTGAAAAATCCGCCGATATTGATTTTGGATGAAGCTACTTCCGCACTTGATAATGAAAGCGAATTTCAGGTGGCAAGATCACTTGCGGAACTGTCCATAGGAAGGACGACGGTGACCATAGCCCATCGACTGTCCAGTATCCGTAATTCAGACAGGATACTGGTGTTGACGGAGGAAGGAATCGCGGAAGAGGGCAATCACAAAACACTATTAGAAAAGCAGGGAATTTATTATTATTTCTATCAGACTGCTAATGAGCTGAAATAACTGTCAGACAGAGTTTATGAAAAGGACGGGAAAGGGGGTGCAGGAAGCATGACGGAGCAGGAAATAGCGGAACTTCGGGAATTAAGAAATCAGGATCAGATCCTGAAAGATAAGATACATGTAATGGAAACGGAAATCATGGATGTGGAGATACGGATGAATTATTTAAAACGTACCAGACACGGAAAAGGCTTGGGATTATTTATCGCGCTGGTCTGCTTCGGACTTTCTGTTGCCGGACTGATCTCTTATCTGTATTTATATTTGGATTCTTCGGGGAAAAATTTGGACGACTACGCTGCAACTGTTGTTTTTTCCGTAACTGCCACGATGATACCGTTTTTGTTGATCTTTGTCCTGATCTTTGCTTTGATAACTATGATATTGGCGCTTTTTCTGATCATGGATCTGTTTCCCAGCGAGGGCGCATACCGTTCGGCAGTCAAATGGCACAGGCTCAATATTCCGCATGAGAAACGGGTATGTAACCTGCAGCGGAAGGAATTGGAGGAAGCTTTGGGAGAATTAAAGCGCGAGAGATACCATTTAAAAGACCGGTTAGAGGAATTGAAGGAAATGGAACGGAAAATGTTATGGGAATAAATTAGCATTGCCGGGAAAATAATGATCAAAAAGGATTCGTTAGGGGCAGATGCCGGATAGACGGCATCCGCCCTTATATATTAATATATCTAATTTTATTTTAACTGCACATTTGATGGTGCAGGATCGTTATACATTATGAGAGGAGGTTTCGCTATGGCGGAGGATTTGGACGATATTTACAATAAGATATACCGATACTGTTTTTATAAAGTCAGAAATTCCGCCATTGCCGAAGATATCACGCAGGAAGCCTTTCTCAAATATTTTGCGCAAAATAAAATATTAAAGCGTGGAGAAGACATGGCATATTTATACACAATTGCCAAACACCTTTGCATCGACTTTTTTAGGAAAAGGCGTGACGACGCTTTGACCGGTGATTATCCGCAGGAGGATTTTTGCAATAACAGCGACACGAAAATAGCCGTCCGGGAAGCTCTGGAAAGACTTGCGGAGCAGCATAAGGAGATACTTCTTTTGCGTTATCTCAGCGGTCTGTCAGCTAATGAAACGGCGGAAATCATGGAAATATCAAGATTTAAAGTGTACCGTCTTGAGAAAGCCGCTCTTGCGGAAATGAAAAAATATCTGAAAGGGGCTTTAGATTGAAAATCAAAGGTATAGTTATAATGAAACTTAATTTAAAAAGTGAAATCAAAACGGCTTTGGAGCCTCCTGAACCAAAGGGCAGAGCGAGTTTTCTCGCAGTGATACCCTATCCGAAACTGACATATTCCAAATTTGTTTTTTCGCAGATTGGTTATATACGAAAACGTGTGTGGTTTGTTTCTGCAGCAGTTGTATTTGCGGCAGTCAGAATCGTATGTGCCATTCCGGAGGAAGCGAAGTTTCTCGTATGGTTGATTGCTGCACTTGTTCCATTTCTGGCGATGCTGACAACTGTGGAAATATCACGGTCAAAAATATACGGTATGTCGGAAATAGAAGCAGGATGCAGGTTTTCTCTGCCGCAGGTCACAGGGGCGAGGATGATCATTTTGGGAATCTGTAATTTTGCAGTCATTATAACCGTTTCGATACTGTTGGGAAATCATGTTCCCTTTGGCGTTGCAAGATCGGCTTTGTATATTTTTACGCCATATATTGTTGCGAGTGGGATTTCTTTTATGATCTTCAGTAAAGTCAAGGGACAGGAAGCGGCTTATCTGAGTGCTGCTGCGGCTTTAGCGGTCAGTCTTGCGGGAGTTATCCCAATCAGGGGTATTTATGAAAAACCACTGGTAAATCTCTATATCATTGCCGCCTGCCTTGGCGGTACGCTGATGGCAGCTGCGCAGACAAAAAAATTATTGTTTGGAAAGGATAGTTATTTATGGAATTAAAGATTGATCGTGTGACAAAAAAATATGATAAGAAGATAGCCTGCGACAGAATCTCCCTGACGTTGGAAAAGGGCGTTTACGGACTTCTTGGCGCCAATGGCGCAGGAAAAACGACACTTATGCGGATGATATGCGGAATTTTAGATCCTTCTTCAGGAAGCCTTTCCTGTGATGGAATAGACGTTTCACAGGAAGAATATCGCGAACTTCTAGGTTATCTGCCGCAGGATTTCGGATATTATCCGGAATTTACAGCACAGGATTTTATGATGTATATCGCCGCATTAAAAGGCATACCCAAAAGCAAAGCAAAGGTGAAAACGGCAGAGCTTTTGGAAATGGTATCGCTGAAAAACGAAGCGAAAAAGAAAATAAAGACCTTTTCAGGCGGAATGAAACAGCGTCTGGGAATTGCACAGGCATTGTTAAACGATCCGAAAATACTGGTGCTGGATGAGCCTACTGCGGGACTTGATCCCAAGGAGAGAATAAAATTCCGCAATATTATTTCCCGAATGGGAGCGGACAGGATCATACTTTTATCTACACATATCGTTTCTGATATTGAACATATTGCCAATACGATACTGATTATGAAAGATGGACAGATGATCCATGAAGGTTCTCTGGAAGATATTATTGCGGTGATACGGGACAAGGTCTGGGAGTGCAGCGTCTCTTGTACTGAGGCAGATGAGTATGGTGAAAAATACCCCATAATTAACACAAGAAATGAAGGAGATATGGTTTTTCTACGGCTGGTAAGCGATGAAAAGCCGTGTGAAGACGCTAATAATGTAGAGGCAACTTTAGAGGATCTTTATCTGTATTATTTTAGCGGAGAAGAAGCATGAGAATGAACAGATTACAGAAAGGAATGGTTTTTGATATGAAATTATTTTTTCAGCTAACAGGTTATGAATTAAAAAAAATCTTATGCAGAAAACGCAGTGTTATCACGCTTCTGATTGTTATCCTTTTGGGGATCTTTAGCGTTTTTGGGACCATTGTGGGAAACTATTACTATATGGATGAAAACGGTGAGGAAATAGCTATTTCTCGTTATGAAGAAGAAATGATTGACCGCAGGAACGGCGAGGCTCTTTCGGGACGCGTGGTCGATGCAGACCTTATTATGGAGGCTGTGGATGCATACAGGCAGGTGCCGTTAGACAAAATCTATTATGATATTACTCTGGAATATCAAAGTTCGGCGAGAAAATATAATGAAATATGTGAGATCGTCTGTCGGACAATGGATTTGAGTATAGACGAATTTCAACAGCTTACCCGTGAACAGGCTGAGCAGTTTGATCAAATACGAAGAGAAAATAAAGAGTATATGATTGAAAATTCGGATATCAATATGAGTGAAAATATGAAGGAATACTGGCGTGAGTGCATAGAAAAATCCCCGGAGACGCTGACTTATGAGTATAGCGGCGGATATTACCGGTATGTTGTCATTATGTATACGACTGCATTTCTATCTGCGGCAGCGGTTGCAATCATGATATCCGGGATTTTTTCTGAGGAGTATGTGAGCGGTGCGGATAATCTGATCCTGTCGTCAAAGCATGGCAAAGGACTTGTGATCGGTGCAAAGCTGCTTGCAGCGTTTGGAATTGCTGAAGCTCTGATCATTTTCCTTATGGTAGTCAGTTATATCGAAGTAATGGCTGTCTGGGGCACAAGCGGAGCGAACGCTGCCCTCACATTACTAGGGAATATATTTGAGTATCCTATTACCATAGGGCAGAGTGCACTGTTTTATTCTATATGTACGCTTGGGAGTATACTGTTATTTACTGCGCTTACAACATTTTTTTCGGCGGCATTTAAAACCCCCTTCAATACGATTGTGGTAATGGCGATTATTTTGATCGCACCTATGTTTATAGTCATACCAGACAGCGCGCCTCTCTGGGTGTTTCAGTTGGAACAGCTGTTGCCCACGAATATGATGGCGTTCTGGGGAGCAATGAGTGATCTTCAGTATGAGATGTTTGGCGTGGTAATTCCGCCTTATGTTTTTCTTCCTGTATTTGCTATAATTGCTTCCTGCGTCTGTGTCTGCCTGTCGTACCGGATCTTTAAACGTCATCAGGTAGTGTAAAGGGAACGCTAAAGCGTTCCTTTTAGTAATAATAAAGACCTCCATAAGTTGCGTTTGGCATACTTATGGAGGTCTTATTTGATTAGAAAGATCTTTTATTAGATTGCTTCATGGAACGTACGGGAGATAACATCTGCCTGCTGCTCCGGTGTCAACTTAATGAAGTTAACAGCGTATCCGGATACACGGATCGTCAGCTGAGGATAATTCTCAGGATGCTTCTGAGCATCTAAAAGAGTATCTCTGTTTAATACGTTAACATTCAAATGATGACCGCCCTTTGTAGCGTATCCGTCTAATAATGATACCAGGTTGTTTACCTGTGTTGCACTTGCTTCTGCCATGATTATAATCCTCCTTATATAATTTATTGATAATCGTCTAATCCTTGGTGAAGTGTAGGAACACTGCATGCCAGTGGAGTTCTGGAACAGTCAGTGCATCCCATAGTCTGAACATCTTTTTTAGCGTCTGCATTCTCGTCAACATCTACATTCACATGACCGACACCTTTAGAAAAACCATTGTCTAACTGTGCAACCATATCCTGTATCAGTTCTTCTTCGCTTTTTGTTGTGCCCATACTGAGAACCTCACTTTTTAGTTTTATATAGATATCTGCGCTTTGCGCTTTGGCAAAGCGCAGAGTATCAAAACTTTCAGTTTATTGTTTTATTTCTTGCTCAGATCGATATCGATGTCGCCTGCAAATACCTGATCTTCCTTACCAAGAGCGCCCGGGATGATAGAGAAGGTATTGGAGATACCATCCTGTGCATCCTTAAACGGAAGCTTGGATACAGAAGCCAGAGAAGCTACCGCACCATGAGTATCACGACCGTGCATCGGGTTAGCGCCCGGAGCAAACGGCTGTCCTTTCTTACGTCCATCAGGTGTGTTACCGGTTGCCTTACCGTACGTTACGTTAGAAGTAATGGTAAGGATGGAAGTTGTAGGAATACCGTTTCTGTAGGTATGATGTCTTCTGATCGCTGTCATGAACTTGTGAACGATGTCCTGTGCAATCAAGTCAACGCGGTCATCATCATTACCATATTTCGGGAAATCACCGGTGGTCTCGAAGTCAACGATGACACCGTCCTCGTCTCTGATCGGTTTAACAGTTGCATACTTAATTGCAGATAAGGAGTCAGCTACGATGGAAAGACCTGCAACACCTGTTGCGAAGTAACGCTTAACATCTCTGTCATGAAGCGCCATCTCAGCTCTCTCATAGCAGTATTTATCATGCATATAGTGGATGATATTTAAGGTGTTAACATATACGTCTGCCTGCCACTCCATCATATCCATGAATTTTGCATATACATCATCATAATCAAGTACGTCGCCGCTTACAGGACGATATTTAGGACCAACCTGTTTCTTGGTAACTTCATCAACACCGCCGTTCAAAGCGTACAGCAGACATTTAGCCAGGTTAGCACGAGCGCCGAAGAACTGCATTTCCTTACCAACAACCATGGAAGATACGCAGCATGCAATTGCATAATCATCGCCGTGGGTAACTCTCATCAGATCATCGTTCTCATACTGGATGGAAGAAGTCTTGATGGACATCTTAGCACAGAACTCTTTCCAAGGCTGAGGAAGTCTGGTTGACCAGAGAACCGTTAAGTTAGGCTCAGGTGAAGCGCCTAAGTTATTCAATGTGTTCAGGTAACGGAAAGAAGTCTTTGTTACAAGAGAACGTCCGTCAACGCCTACACCACCAAGAGATTCTGTAACCCATACAGGATCGCCGGCAAAAATCTGATTGTATTCCGGTGTACGTGCAAATTTGATCAGACGAAGCTTCATAATAAAGTGATCAACAAACTCCTGAATCTCTTCCTCTGTAAACGTACCGTTCTTAAGATCTCTCTCAGCGTAGCAGTCGATAAAGGTAGAAGTACGTCCAAGGGACATAGCAGCACCGTTCTGCTCTTTAACGGAAGAAAGGTATCCGAAATATGTTGCCTGAATAGCTTCCTGTACGTTAGTAGCAGGTTTGGAAATATCGCATCCGTAAGAAGCAGCCATTTCCTTCATCATCTTTAATGCTACCATCTGCTCGGAAAGTTCCTCACGAAGGCGGATCACATCATCAGTCATCACGCGTCCTGTGGAATCTTTCTGTGCCTGTTTGTCTTCAATCAGGTAATCGATACCATACAGAGCAACTCGTCTGTAGTCACCGATGATACGACCACGTCCATATGCATCAGGAAGACCTGTAATGATATGGGAGGAACGGCATGCTCTCATTTCTGCGTTGTATGCGTCGAAACATCCTGCATTGTGTGTTTTTCTGTGTGTGGAGAAGAACTCACTGATCTCAGGATCTACGGTATAACCATTATCTGCGCAAGCTTTCTCTGCCATTCTGATACCGCCGTAAGGCTGTAAAGAACGCTTAAACGGCTTGTCTGTCTGGAAACCTACGATCTTTTCCTTGCTCTTATCAAGATATCCGGGAGCATGGGATGTGATGGTAGAAACTACCTTGGTATCCATATCCAATACGCCGCCTGCTTCACGCTCCTGCTTTGCAAGATCCATAACCTGTGCCCATAAGTCTTTGGTTGCCTGTGTGGGTCCGCTTAAGAAGGAATCGTCTCCGTCGTACGGAGTGTAGTTTTTCTGGATGAAGTCGCGAACATTGACTTCAGTCTGCCATTTTCCGGCTGTAAAGCCTTCCCATTCGGGTCTCATTTCTGTGCTCATTAAAATGCCTCCTATTTATATATTTTTTACCCGATTCATTCGGGTTTAACGGTGTTCCACCGTTGATCGCTATGGTTTCATTATAGCTAGAAATCGGGTAGATAGTCAATAATCCCTTTGCATTTTTTTGTATACAATTTGTTAAATTTTTGCGAACAACATAAAAAATAGTGTATTGGAAAATTTTGCCACTAGATATAGTAGCGGCATAATAAAAGATCATCAGATTAATTAAAAGTAATTATACCTTTTCCGCTTTGTGATCAGGAAGATCAGAGAAAGGAAAAATGCAAAAATTTCCGCGGTTACCTCTGCCCACCAGATACCGTCCAAATGAAAGAGCAGTGGAAGAAACCATACGGCGGAAAGTTTGAAAATAAAAGTTCTTAAAAAAGAAATTGCTGCCGAAATACCGCCATTGTTCAGCGCAGTAAAAAAAGAGGAAGCAAATATATTGAATCCTACAATAATAAAGGAAAGGGAGGCGATCCGCAGTGCACGCACAGTCATGGTAAGAAGACCCGGATCATATCCTACAAAGATCAGGGAGAGCGGTCTTGCAAGCAGTTCTGCGATCAAAAGCATTCCGAAACCGGTGGCGCCCATTAAAAGGATGCTTTTACGCAGCAGGTTCTTCAGTTCCGGATGATTGCCCGCACCATAGTGGTAGCCGATGATCGGTGCGCTTCCGATAGAATAGCCGATAAAGATCGCTATATAAAAAAACTGGATATACATCAGTACGCCGTAAGAAGCGACTCCGTCTTGACCGGCATATTTCAGAAGCTGAAAGTTATAAAGCATTCCGATGATAGAGGCGGTCACGTTGGATACCATTTCAGAAGAACCGTTGGCACAGGCTTTCAGGATGGGAACGAGTTCTGGTTTTGTACTTTTCAAAGAAAGCAGACTGCTGTTTGGACGCAGGAAGTAAATCAGCGGGAGGACGCCGCCAACGCACTGGCTGAGTCCCGTGGGAATCGCCGCGCCTGCGACACCCCATTTTAAGAAAGCAACAAACAGGGCGTCTAAAAGCATATTTGTAATGCCTGCCGCTACCGTGGCAGCAAGTCCGAGATTCGGCCTTCCAGCCGTGATCAGAAAACTTTGGAAAGCATTCTGCAGCATAAATGAAGTACAAAATAGCATGGTAATGCTGCCGTAAATGACACAGTCCGGAAGAATAAGTTCATCAGCGCCCAAAAAGACCGCTACCGGAGAAATTACAATAATACCAATCAAGGAAATAAGAGTTCCGACCACTACGGTAGTCTGGATGATCATGGCAAAGTAACGGTTCGCTTTTTCCGGCTGCTGTTCGCCCAATGTTTTCGCTACTAAAGCGCTGCCACCGGTTCCAAGCATAAAGCCTACACCGCCGAAGATCATGATAAACGGCATGATCAGGTTGATTGCCGTAAAGGCATGCTTGCCGACACAGTTGGAGACAAATAAACCATCTACTACGCCATAGATGGAGGTAAATACCATCATGATAATGGATGGAAATACAAATTTTAAAAGCTTTTTATATGTAAAATGATCAGATAGGCTGATATTCATCACGCTCTTTCCCGGAAGCAAATATTTTTCCCCCTGAATATTGTAAATTCAAGAAAATCTTTTAGCAAAATACAATGGTATAGTACGCTAGTATAATGGAGTTCCATAACATTGTCAATAAGTCCGGTTGCCTGTTTTTTAAGATAGTGTTATAATATCTACATAAGCAATAAAGAATAAAATAGTAGTCCTCGGAAAAGATATGTAATAAAATCAGAGGAATGAAGGAGGTTTGATTCATGGCAGCAATTACGAAAGACACTACGATTGGTCAGGCATTGATGGAGAATCCGGATATAGCGCCTGTTCTTTTAGAGGCAGGGATGCATTGTCTCGGATGTCCTTCCGCACAGGGCGAGACATTGGAAGAGGCGGCAATGGTACATGGATTTGATGTAAATGATCTTCTTGCCAAGATCAATGCCTAAAAGAATCAAGTAAGTTAAAAAGAAAGGCAGTAGGGGATTTATGAAAAAAGGCTGATGCGTTGCATTGGTCTTTTATTGCAAAAAGGGGGTGGCGGATATGTTAAAGGATTGGGAGAAGCCGGAAAGACCGTCAGATGAGGAGATCGAAGAACGCCTTTCCAAAGCAAGGGAAGCATTGGCGACAAAGCAGACTGCCATGAGAGAGCAGAAGCTTCCGGTACTGGTCGTACTGGATGGATGGGGTACAGCAGGCAAGGGAAGCGTGTTGGGCAGGATCATCCGAAATATCGATCCGAGATTTTTTCAGGTAGAGACAATGGATCGTAAGACGGAAGATGAGAAAAGGAAACCGTTTTTATACCGGTACTTTATTCGGATTCCGGAGGCGGGAAAATATAAATTTCTTGATGGAAGCTGGATGGATGAAGCGGTTGGAGAATATATCCAAGGAAGACAAAAAAAATCGGAATATAAGAAATGTGTGGAAAGTATTTGCCGTTTTGAACGCCAGCTGACGGATCAGGGTTATCTTGTGTTGAAGTTTTTCTTCCATATCGGAAGAAAAGAACAGAAAAAAAGAATTGATGAATTGCTGGCAGATAAAAATACAGGATGGCGTATCAGCGGAGATGATCTTTGGCAGAACAAAAATTACGCAAAATATAAAGAAGTCTATGATCAATATATGACGGCAACGAATCTGCCTGCTGCGCCCTGGCATCTGATTGACGCAAAGCATAAGAAGTGGGCGGAGCTGCAGGTATTGGAAATCTTGTTAGAAGGGATTGATCACGCATTGGCAGAGAGATCAGCGGGCAATGCAAACAAAGCGCATGCTGCATCAGAGGTGGAAGCAGATGCTGAAACTGCGGATATGAAATTTGCGAAAATAATGCCGATTCCAAAGCTGTCGGAGATCCCGCTGGATAAAGTTTTATCTGAAGAAGATTATCGAAAAGAACTGGATGAATGTCAGAGAAGATTAAAGGAATTACATAATATATTATAT
>CAMWKA010000003.1 GCA_947174725.1 uncultured Lachnospiraceae bacterium
CATATAAATTGTATGATAAGCCTATTTATTATACAAAATATAGTGATTTAGTGTCTTGCATTTATTTTCCATCAGTATATAATTTATATCAGTGGATAAATTATTGTGCCTGTGGAAAGGCATAGTTATTAGTGTGATCCTAAGCGAAAGCAAATATCCGGAAAGGTAGAAGGGCAATGGCAAAGGATGTACAGGGACTGGGCATCATCATTGTAGGATGCGGGAAAGTCGGTTCGACGCTGATCGAGCAGCTTAGTAAGGAAGGACATGACATTACGATCATAGATAAAAATGCCCAGAAGGTTCAGGAGCTGACCAATCTTTATGATATCATGGGAATCGTGGGCAATGGCGCAAGCTATAGCACGCAGATGGAGGCAGGCATTGAGGAGACGGACCTGATCATTGCCGTGACGGAGTCGGATGAGCTGAATCTGCTTTGCTGTACGGTGGCGAAGCGTGTCGGTAACTGCGCGGCGATTGCAAGAGTGCGGACACCGGATTATAGTAAGGAAGTGAATTATCTGCGGGAGAAGCTGGGGCTTGCCATGATCATCAATCCGGAACTGGAAGCCGCCAAGGAAATGGCGCGTATCCTATATCTTCCCACAACGCTGGAGGTCAATTCCTTTGCCCATGGACAGGCGGAGCTGATCAAATTTAAGATCCCGGAAGGAAATGTGCTGGATGGCGTAGAGATCATGTCCCTTGGCAGAAGCATTTCCACAAAGGTGCTGATCTGTGCAGTGGAGCGTGACGGGGAGGTTTATATTCCTTCCGGTAATACGAAACTACATAAAGATGACGTTATTTCCGTGGTGGCATCCAGAAAGCTTGTAAAATCATTTTTGGAGGATATCGGATTCCGGACAAAACGGGTGAGGGATACGATGATCATCGGCGGCGGTAAGGCGGCGTATTATCTGGCAGTGCAGCTGTTACATATGGGAATTTCCGTGAAGATCATAGAAAGCGACAGGGAACGCTGCGAAGAGCTCAGCGCCCTTTTACCAAAGGCAATTATTATTAATGGAGACGGTACGGATGAAGAACTGTTAAAAGAAGAAGGAATTGAGGAAACCCAGTCTTTTGTGCCGTTGACAGGCATCGACGAGGAAAATATCATGCTGACCCTGTATGCAAGACAGGTGTCTGACGCAAAGGTCATTACAAAGCTCAACCGGATCCAGTTTAGGGACGTGATCGGGCAGCTTGATCTGGGCAGTGTCATTTACCCCAGATATATCACTTCTGAGGCGATCATCGCTTATGTCCGTGCAAAAAAAGATTCCAAAAACAGTAATATCGAGACATTATACCATATGTTTAACCACCGCGTGGAAGCCATCGAATTTCTGGTAGAGAAGAAATCAGAGGTGACTGATATTCCGCTGATGGAACTTTCATTGAAAAAGAATCTGCTGATCTCATTTATCAATCGTAACGGTACGATCATTATTCCCGGCGGTAACGACTGCATCAAAGTGGGTGATACGGTGATGATCGTGACGACACATACCGGATTTAACGGTATCAGGGATATTTTGAAATAAGATCTAAGGAAGGAAATTTCATTCTTATGAATGGGTCGATTATTCGTTATATACTTGGATATGTTCTGAAAATAGAAGCGGCGCTTATGCTTCTTCCATGTCTGGTGGCACTGATCTATCAGGAAAAGGAAGGCCTTTGTTACCTGATGGTGGCCGTGGGCGTCATGCTGGTGGGAATCATTACTACTTTGAAGAAACCATATGATACAGTCTTCTATTTGAAAGAGGGATGCGTTACCACTGCACTTAGCTGGATTCTACTGAGTCTTTGTGGATGTCTGCCGTTCTGGCTGACCAGAGAAATCCCTAGTTTTACGGATGCGCTGTTTGAGACGATTTCCGGGTTTACGACCACGGGGGCAACCATTCTGGGGGATGTGGAGGCGTTGTCCTATACTTCCTTGTTTTGGCGCAGCTTTACCCATTGGATCGGCGGTATGGGCGTTCTCGTATTCTTGCTTGCGATCATACCGATGAGCGGCGGTTCCAATATCAATCTGATGCGGGCGGAGAGCCCGGGACCTTCCGTAGGCAAGCTTGTGCCGAAGATGCGTTATACCGCGCAGATCTTATATTTCATTTATTTCGGAATGACGATCTTAGAGATCATCCTGCTTCTGATCGGGAAAATGCCTCTGTTTGATGCAATTGCTACCGGATTTGGCACTGCGGGAACGGGCGGATTTGGTATTAAAAATGACAGTATGACAAGTTATTCCCCATATATTCAATGGGTAACGACGATATTTATGATCCTGTTCGGGGTCAATTTCAATGCATTTTATCTGATTGTATTTGGCAAGATCAAAAAGGCGTTCTGCATGGAAGAGGTCAGATATTATTTTCTGATCATCTTTGTGTCCATCGGAATTATCTTTACAAGTCTTTTGAGAATGACTGGCAATGTGGCTGATTCGCTGAGGCATGCGGCATTTCAAGTGGGTTCCATCATTACGACGACAGGATTCTCCACAGCCGATTTTGAGCAGTGGTCGCAGACCTGTAAAACGGTGCTGGTTCTTCTTATGTTTGTCGGAGCCTGTGCAGGCAGTACCGGCGGCGGAATCAAGGTATCAAGATTTGTGGTTTTATTTAAAACAGTGGCTAAGGAATTAAATTCCTATATCCATCCTAAGATCATCAAGAAGATCAGAATAGAAGGAAAGCCGGTAGAGCATGAGGTGGTAAGGGCGATCAATGTGTATTTTATTACATTTATGATCTTATTCTCACTGTCTGTATTTTTGGTTTCTTTGGAAGGTAGGGATCTGATCACGAATTTTACAGCGGTTATCGCAACGCTCAACAATATCGGTCCCGGTCTGGAAATGGTGGGACCAACGCAGAATTTTGGATTTTTCTCGGTATTTTCCAAATGGGTTCTGATGTTTGACATGCTTGCCGGACGATTAGAGCTGTTTCCGTTGCTGATACTGTTCCATCCGGCAGTGTGGAGAGAGATGTTTATTGGGAAGAAGAGAAACTGAATGGAGGAAAATTATGAAAAAGGAACTAGTCATTGTTATTGATTTCGGCGGACAGTATAACCAGCTTGTGGCGCGTCGTGTCAGGGAATGTAACGTGTATTGTGAAATCTATTCCTATAAGACAGATATCGAGAAGATCAAGGAGATGCATCCGAAAGGGATCATCCTGACCGGCGGTCCGAACAGCTGTTATGAGGAGGGAGCGCCGACCTATAGTAAGGAACTCTTTGAACTGGGGATTCCGGTGCTTGGGTTGTGTTATGGAGCGCAACTGATGCAGCTTGTTCTTGGAGGTACGGTGGAAAAGGCACCGGTGCGTGAATATGGAAAGATCATGGTGCATGTTGAGACAAGCTCGCCGTTATTTAAGGATGTTACACCCGATACGGTCTGCTGGATGAGCCATAATGATTATATTTCTAAAACAGCACCCGGATTTGAGATCATTGCAACGACTGCGGACTGCCCGGTGGCAGCGGCGCAGTGTATGAAAAACCAGCTCTACGCCATTCAGTTTCATCCGGAAGTCCTGCATACGCAGGAAGGTAAAAAGATGCTGCATAACTTTGTCTATCACATCTGCGGCTGTTCCGGAGACTGGCGTATGGATTCCTTTGTAGAGGAGACCATCGGGCAGATCCGTGAGAAAGTTGGAAAGGGGAAGGTACTGTGCGCGTTGTCCGGCGGTGTGGATTCCTCTGTGGCAGCAGTGCTGCTATCCAAGGCAGTGGGTGATCAATTGACCTGTGTGTTTGTCGATCATGGCTTGCTGCGTAAAAATGAGGGTGACGAAGTGGAGGCGGTCTTTGGCCCGAAGGGAAACTATCAATTGAACTTTATCCGTGTCAATGCGCAGCAGCGCTTCTATGATAAGCTGGCAGGCGTGGCAGAGCCGGAACAGAAGCGGAAGATCATAGGGGAAGAATTTATCCGTGTCTTTGAAGAGGCGGCAAAAGAGATCGGCGCAGTTGATTTTCTGATACAGGGAACGATTTATCCGGATGTAGTGGAAAGCGGTCTTGGCGGGGAATCCGCTGTGATCAAATCCCATCATAATGTGGGCGGACTGCCGGATTGCGTTGATTTTAAAGAGATCATAGAGCCGCTTCGTAATCTTTTTAAGGATGAAGTCCGCAAGGTCGGCTTGGAACTTGGCATTCCGGAATATCTGGTATTTCGCCAGCCGTTCCCGGGTCCCGGACTGGGCGTTCGTATCGTTGGTGAAGTCACTGCGGAAAAGGTACGTATCGTACAGGATGCAGATGCCATCTATCGTGAGGAGATTGACAAAGCCGGTCTGAATAAGACGCTGGGACAGTATTTTGCTGCACTTACCAATATGCGTTCCGTCGGCGTCATGGGGGATGAACGGACTTATGATTATGCTGTTGCGCTTCGCGCGGTCAATACGGTGGACTTTATGACGGCAGAAGCGGCAGAGATTCCCTATGAGGTACTGCAAAGGGTGATGAGCAGAATCATCAATGAGGTCAAGGGAGTAAACAGGGTAATGTATGATTTGACCAGTAAGCCGCCGGGGACGATAGAGTTCGAGTGATAAAATGGGATTGAATACAATTTATTCAAGCGCAATAGATACAAATGGTGCATGGTGGAGTCATGTATTGGTACAGGAATTAACAAAAATATTGGAGAATCATGAAGAATGCTCAGAATAAAGGTAAAATGGATTATTTATTTTTTCATAGGGCCAATAGGTCTTATCTTATATTCATGGGTAAATGCGTCTGAAGGGGTCTTTAGGAGAAAGAAAAAGGTAATTTTCAGATCAGACATACATAAGATGTTATTTGGCTTCCCAATTTGGATAAAACAAATTGATCGTTCTTATTTATTCATTAATATTTTTAATGAACTAATGGTCGTATTATCGGTAATTGGCTGGTTTATACTGGATATAGAGAAAAAAGAATATCTTTTGCAAAAGTTTCCAAGTATAGGGATTATTATACTTTTAGCAGAATTATTCTGGACCATAGCATTAGGTATACTTGATGCCAGAGATGGTAAAGATCCAGTTTATATTAGAGAAACTATTGATTTACAAGAAAATCAAGGAAGTATAATAGTAGGAGATGCTAATAATTATATTTACCATTATGTTTATACGTATTTAAGAAAGGAAAAAGTTGAAAAGTTAGTAATTATTCTCCCAGAAAGTTATTTTATTACTGAGGATGTGAATGGGAATTTTCGTATACTGCGTAAAGGCAGATATGAGATAGTAAGCAATGTGGGAACTTATGAAGAACTTTCAGATAAATTAGTAAGGGAAGGCTTTGCTACATTGCGATGTGAAAGGGAATTTAAAGATTTAAATAATGCTTGTGAGGCAGATGCCAGTAATCTAGGAAAATTATTTTTAGAAATAATGAAAAAAGAAAAATTTTCTGGAAGAATTTATTTGTTAGCACATGGGAAATCTAATAGACTGTTGATTGATATGTTGAGTATTATACCGATAAGTGGAATAGTATCCTTATGTGGTGCAGGAGTGGAATTTGATGAAGGGTATATAAATTCTTTAATTTCAAAGAATATACCAATATTGTTTGGTTATGTACAGGAAGATCCGTATTATAGTGAAGCATCTATAGAGTATATTAAAAAGTGTGTCTTGGAATATATAAAGATTGAAAGGTTTGAAAACACAGATTTTACTTTTAGAGAATGCAGAGTAAATAAGAAGAAAAGTATTGATAAAATAGGATATAAGTTAGTATCGGGATTTCAATTGCCGCTTATGAATCCTATTGTAGTCGATAAAATTCTTATATGGTTAAACACTCACTGATATTTAACATTTCTGGTAAGATATTTATTTAATTGATATTCAGCTGTCGAGTTCGAGTAACGGACAGAACGCTGGAAATGCTGATAAAATGGGTGCTTCTGGCGTTATTATATAGTGTTTGGCGCTAATTATTTGATGAGTACTGAATTTTGGGCGGGTATCATGATACCTGCTCTATTTCTTTTTGCGTAGCTTTAGTAATCGCCTACCGCCTACTCGATTGCTCTTTCTTATCATTAATATCATTTCGAAATTTGCTACTTAATATATTTTTATGTGTTTTTGTGTTATGATTAATGTAAAATAATGTAGAAGTGTTCATAAGGCAAAAGGAGCAGTAATTTAAATAAACACATAAAACCATATATGTATCACGTAAAATATTATAGGACGAACTGCTGCATGATTGGACTATTAAGGATGACGCAGGGGAATGTGCCTGCATGGGTGAATGGCTTTATAATAGATTTTTGGACATAGTTTGATGTGTAAGGATGTAAAAACGAAAGGAGTACAAAAATGAGAGAAGTAACAGAGCAGCAGATTTTAGCATTGGCACCCAATGCAGCGGCAGCTTCGAATGGCAAAAAAATATCTCAAAAAGGCGGATTTGTCAAGCTTGAACGGTCGGCGGATGACACGCTATATATAGGAGAGTGTACAGGAAGCGGCAAAAGCAATTACATTACATCAGCAGATTACATAGACGAAGCCAATCCGGTGTTTCGCTGTTCCTGCCCCAGCAGACAGTTTCCGTGTAAGCATAGTCTGGGACTGATGTATGAAATGCTTGCGAAAAAGGAGTTTGGCGTCTGTGAGATCCCGGAAGATATCCGAAAAAAGCGCGAGAAAAAGCAGGCGAGGGATAACAAAGCAAACGAGGCTGCAAAACCGGAAAGCGAGATGACCGAAGAGGAAAGAGCGAAGGCGGAAAAGAAAAAGGCATCCGCAGCAAAGTCAGCAAAAAATGCAAAAGTAAAGAAATTAAAATCACAGCTGGAAGGGTTGGACTTAGTAGAAAAGGTCGTCAATGAACTGATGGCGGCAGGATTGGGGACAATTGGCGGGGCCTCGCTCAAAACCTACCAGCAGCTTGCAAAACAAATGGGAGATTATTACCTTCCGGGACCGCAGAGACTCTGTAACCAGCTTTTAATAGAGATAACCGCATTCCAGAAGGACAATGACGAGTCTCACTATGATGCGGCAATCAGTGTCCTTGAAAAGCTGTGGACGTTAATCAAGAAATCACGTCAGTACATCAATGAAAAGCTTGAAAATGAAGATGTAACGTTGGATGATACCGTGTTGTACGAGGAACTTGGCGGTATTTGGAAACTGTCAGAACTTGAAGAGTTGGGAAAGAGTAAAAAGAATGCAAGCCTAATGCAGCTGTCATTTTGGGTGACATATGATGAGGCAAGAAAAGAGTATATAGACACAGGCTGCTGGACCGATCTGGACAATGGGGAAATCTTCATGAATTATAACTACCGTCCGCTCAAATCATTAAAGTATGTCAAGCAGGAGGACAGCATCTTTGGCGTGGCAAAAGTGCCAAGCGTAGTGTTTTATCCAGGCGATGGAAATGTGAGAGTCAGATGGGACGGCGCACAGATACGCGAATATGAAAAAGAAGACTATGAGGCAGTTTTTCAATATGCCATAACTTCTGTCAAACAGGAAACAAAGTCTGTCAAGAATTTCCTCAAAAATGCAATGACTCAGCCCATGATGATAAAACTGATTGCATTTAACAAGATTGGAAAATCAGATGAAGGTTTCGTGCTGGCAGACAAGAATAACGATACAATCCTTCTGGGAAATATGCCGGATATGGAGGAGACGGCAGTGCGCCTTTCCATGCTGCCGGACGGTTCGCTTTTGGAGAATCAGGTGCTTTTAGGAGCTTTTTATTATGATAAAAATAGCCGCAGACTTTTAGTGCAGCCGCTCAGTATTATCACGCATGATGCAGTGGTACGTTTGTTGTATTGATGGGGGGAGGTAAAGGAAATATGAATACAGAATCAATTTATGAATTACAGGATCGTCTTCGTGCGGCATGCATCGCAGGAACGAACCTTTTATCGGAGGATTTCAGGCTGAGACGTGCTTTTGAAGCATTTAAGCCGTTGGAGACAGCTTCGCCTGTTTTTGCAAAGGTTGGAGAACTGACAGAAAAGCTTTTATCGCCGGACTGTCAAAATCAGCAGGGTGCGCTGCTCGACACAATCACACTGGTAGACGCTGTCATCTGTACACTAGGGGCAGTGGATGTAAAGGGAGAAGTTGAAACAGCCGGAATCATCAATGCAGAAGAAAGTGCAGGCAGTTTAATTATTAATGCACCTTACTCCACATTGAAGGAATTGCTGGAAGCACTGACAACATCAGGCGGAGGACATTATGGATATGTGTGTGATACACATGAGAAGAACCCTGAACTTTTCCGGGATTACCGTGTAAAATATGCATTGGTACAGGCATTGGGAGCTTCGTATGCAGAGCTTGCAGACAAGGTGGAGCAATGGATGAAGGAAGACAATGATAAGACAATTTTGCCGCTTTTATACAAGGATTTTGACCCGAAGGGAAAGAAAGAAATGGTTCGCCGCGTAAAAGTAATCAGCACACTTGCCGGTGCCAAAGCAAATGACTTTTATGTCAAGATGCTTGAGGAGGCGCAGAAGGATGTGCGGCTTGAATTGATTGATGCACTTCGCCACGAGCCGAAAAATATGTCACTGCTCCTTGATATGTCAAAAACGGAAAAAGGAAAAAACAAGGATAAAGTATTTGAAGTGCTCGCAGAGATAAAAAATGTGAAGGTACATGAATATTTTAAGGAGTTGGCAAAGAAAAAGCCGGAAATAGTCTTGAAATACCTGAAAAATACAACTGTGGATTGGTCATCGGAGTTGGTGGCAGACATTTGTAACATGGTGACTGAAAAAATTGACATGATTGACAGTGCCTCAGACGAAGAAAAAATAAAAATATCGGACACTTTGCAAAGTATTGTCAGAACAATTTTTGGAAAGGGAGGGGCAGATATCTGTGAATGCTATCGTAGGCTGCTTGCGAAAAAAGAAAAAATAAACCAATTGTTGAAAAAAACGTGGAAGAAACCAAAGTATGATTATGAATATGATGTCTTTAAACGTGGTGTGCTGAATCCAAACAGATATACATATGACACAAAGGAGTTGGATATAGAAACGGCTTTGGGAAAAGTTCTTCATCACTCACTGATCGCAAATCCTGATATGGATTTGCAGGCGCTTGCTGTGGAACTGTATCAGAATAAAAATGCGAAGGAAACAAATATAAAATTCCTTCCTGCTGTCATAACTGTAAAATTTTCAAATGATGAGGACTGTATCAAATGGCTTGAGGAACAAGTCACAGAAAAAATATTGCTCGTGCCAAAGTTTTCGCAAGAACGCATGAAAGCAGTGATTGAGGCTGCCGCCTATGTCAGATGGGACGAAAGAGCGTGTGGTTATGAATTCTGGGGAAACAATGCAGATATTTATTATCCGGATTGCAGGGTTGTAAGAAGACCAATAAAGCTTTCATATGCGGCAAAAATCATGGAATGGCTGAAAAAACATGCGTCAGAGAGAGTTGATGATATTCTGGCACAATGGGTAGTATTAGATGATAAAGATATGTGCCGGGAGATGGGAGAATATTTTTACAAAAAGGCACTGGCTATCGCAGATAACCGCGATTATATGGAATACATGAAAACATGTGGCTGGACAGTTTGCAAGGATTTAGGCGTAAAACGTGTAAAAGAGAAACCGGATATCTTATCATGGGCTCTGTACAGCTGGCTTACCATACTGCCTGGGGGTAAGGAGGCAGTTATGGAAGAAATGAAAACAATTTGTGATATGGTTAAGAGCGGTAAATTAAAAGCAAGTAAGCTAAAAATAGAGGATTTGGAGAGAAGCATGACTGACTGGAACGGGAAGTAAAAAAATTATTTTTGTTAGGAGAAGTGATAAAATGAGTGAAGAAATATTAAGATTACCTGCTGAAAAATTGTTTCAAAAGGAAATTGATGTGTTAATTGCGGCTGAAAAAAATCCGGTTCCCACAGGATGGAGGATGTCGCCACAGTCCGTAAAGACATATATCTGTGGCGGAAAGGTTGGAAAGACAGAGATAACGCCCAAGTACATAGGCCATGAGCGTCTTGTGGAAATCGCGATATCAACGCTTGTCACCGACAGGGCATTATTGCTTATCGGCGAGCCGGGAACGGCAAAAAGCTGGCTTTCCGAGCATCTGACAGCAGCTATTAATGGTGACTCCACAAAAGTAATACAGGGAACGGCGGGAACGACAGAAGAACAGATTAAATATTCGTGGAACTATGCGATGTTGATTGCACAGGGACCGTCACATGAGGCAATGCTTAAAAGCCCTGTATTTAACGCGATGGAGACGGGAACTATTGCACGTGTCGAAGAGATTTCGCGCTGTGCTTCGGAGGTACAAGATGCATTGATTTCCATTTTATCAGAAAAAAGAATCTCTGTTCCGGAGCTTGCAGTTGAAGTTGCGGCGAAAAAGGGATTTTCGGTGATTGCGACTGCAAATACAAGGGACAAGGGCGTCAATGAGATGTCCGCCGCGCTGAAACGGCGATTTAATATTGTGGTGCTTCCGGCGCCGGATGATCTGGATTCCGAGATGGAGATTGTCAGGACAAGGGTGACGCAATTGTCAGAAAATCTTGACCTCAATGCGAAGCAGCCTGCCGATGATGTTGTCGAAAAAGTATGTACGATTTTTCGGGAGCTTCGCTGTGGGGAGACGCTCGACCGCACACAGAAAGTAAAGGGGACTTCCGGTGTCCTTTCTACTGCAGAGGCAATATCGCTTTTGTGCAACAGTATGGCGCTGGCCGGGAGTTTTGGAAACGGTACGGTTGCAAACGAGGATTTAGCGGCTGCCTTACAGGGCGCTGTCATCAAGGATGAGGACAAAGATGCGGTTGCATGGAAGGAGTATCTGGAAAATGTTATGAAAAAGCGAGGCTCCGAATGGCTTGGACTGTATAAGGCATGCAAAGAACTTGTGTGAAAAAAACATTAAGAAACACTAAGGCAGCAAAAAACGCAGCCTAAGAGTTTCTAAATGTTTGGAAAAATGCCTGAAAAGCGGGCATTTTTCATCTTGCTTTGAGATTCCGCAGAGCGGAATTATGGGGGTAGTTTGATGAATCAGCCAAATTTTTTCGGAATAAGGCACTTATCGCCTGCCGGAGCATATTATCTGCGAAACTTTCTTGATGAAAAGAAGCCTGTACTTGTACTGGTTGAGGGACCAAGCGATTTTAATGATATGCTTTCCGATATGGTGCGTGAGGAGACAAAGCCTCCGATTGCGGTGCTTGCATATACAAAAGAGGCGCCTGTGCGTACCATACTGTATCCTTTTGCAGAGTATTCACCGGAATATCAGGCAATTCAGTGGTGCCATGAGAAACATGTGGAATGTCGTTTTATTGACATGCCTTCGACGGCTTTTTTGGCGGATCGGGATTGTGACATGCCGGATACAGATGGGGAAGAAGATAGAGTCAGTGTCTATGAACAGCTTGATAAAAAAAGTGGTGAGGACGGGCATGATACATTTTGGGAGCGTGTCATGGAACAGGCAGGCAGCATGGAGGCCTATCATCTGGGAGCAAACAGCTTTGGCGCCAATGTCAGAAGTCTTACGGAGGGAACGGAAAATGACTGGCCGGAGACAGTGCTCCGCGAGGCATATATGCGCCAGCAGATAAAAAATGCCGTGGATTCCGGTGTCGAGCCGGATAACATTGTTGTGGTGACAGGTTCTTACCATGTGGAGGGATTGAAAAGCTGGCAGGAGCATGATGAGGACTTGTCCCGGATGCCAAGGGTGGAAGCGAATCATACACTGATGCCATATTCATATTATCGACTTTCCACAAGAGCGGGGTACGGTGCCGGCAACAAGGCACCTGCTTATTATGCACTTTTGTGGGAAGGCTTAAACAGGGGAGAGCCGATGTATGCCGCGTACAGTTATCTCATTAAGCTTGCGGCATACCAGCGTGATAAGGGAAATCCTGTTTCGTCGGCATCTGTGATAGAAGCAGTCCGGCTTGCGGGGGCATTGGCACAGCTCAGAGGCGGCACCGTTGCATCTCTGAGGGATTTGCGGGATGCGGCTCTGACCTGTATCGGTGAGGGAAGTGTGTCAAATATTATACTGGCAACAGCGGATACAGAGATTGGAACAGCAATCGGGGCACTTCCTGACGGGGTGAGCCGCACAAGTATTCAGGAGGATTTTTATAGAAATCTGAATGATTTAAAGCTTGAAAAATACCGCGATATCACGGCGCAGGATTTACAGCTTGACCTGCGCGAGAACAGGCGTGTAAAATCGGAAAAATCAGCGTTTCTGGATTTATACCGTTCGTTTTTTATGCACAGGCTGAGGGTGTTAGGGGTAAGCTTTGCCCGGTATCAGGCAGTAAATCAGGATAATGCGACATGGTCAGAGCACTGGATTGTGCGCTGGACACCAGAGGCGGAGATAGAGCTTGTGGAGTCGGCTCTTAAGGGAGATACCGTTGACGGAGCAGCTTCCTTTGCCATGAAAGAACGAGTGGAGAATGCAGCAAAGATGGGGGATATTGCGCTTGTCATAGAGGATGCATGCTGCTGTGGTATGGAAAAAGCTGTCGGCTATGCGACTGCAGCGCTGCAAAAGATGGCCGTGGATGCAGCTTCTGTTGAGGATTTGGCAAAGACGGCACAAAGACTTTCCGTCGTGGTACAGTATGGAAATATCAGGCGGATTGATGCTAAGCCGTTAGAGCCAATATTGCAACAGCTTTTTTACAGGGCATGTCTGATCCTTGAGGGAGCCTGTGTGTGCGATGACGCTGCAAGCAAGGGAATTATCACAGCGATAGAGCAGTTAAACAGCGCAGAGCTGGCACATGACTTCCTAAATCATGAGGAGTGGATAAAAACACTCGAAAATATCGCAAGAAGGGATGACCTGAACACAAAATTATCAGGCTTTGCGGCGGCAATCCTTTTAGAGCGCGGCAATCTGAGTACACAACAGTTACGCACAGAAGTGTCAAGACGTCTTTCCAAAGGTGTTCCGGCAGATTTGGGCGCCGGGTGGTTTGAGGGCCTTGCCATGAAGAACAGGTATGCTCTGATTGCAAGACTGTCACTATGGGAGAGCCTGAATGAGTACCTTAAGACGCTGGATGATGAGGAATTCAAGAGAGCGCTTGTCTTTCTGCGACGTGCATTTGCAGACTTTACTGCTGTGGAAAAGGACGAGATTGCAGAAAATCTTGGTGAGATACTCGGATTGAATGGACAGGAAGTCAGTGAAGTGGTAAATGCCGTACTTGACGAGAGTTCACAGCAGATGATTGAAGGTCTTGAGGATTTTGACTTTGATACGTGATATATTATTTTTACAAGGATGGGGATTTGTATGGATATAAAAGAACAAATCAGCAGATGGCGTCTGATTTTAGGACAGGAGAGTGAGAATCGGTTTTCGGGAATGACAGCTTTGTCACTGACGCAGGAACAGGATTTGATGGATCAGGCACTGGCTTCCATATATAACCGGACGGAACTTGGCGGATTTGGAAATGGAAAACAAGGTGCGTCAGGCGCTGGTAAGGGGCCGTCTAATCCTCAGATTACCCGTTGGCTTGGTGATGTGAGAACACTTTTTGATAAGGAGCTTGTGACCGTTATCCAAAATGATGCAGTGACGCGCTGTGGTTTAAAACAGTTATTGTTTGAGCCGGAACTTTTGGAAAATATGGAGCCGGATATTGGTCTTGCATCTACGATACTGATGCTGAAAGACCAGATTCCAAAGCGGTCCAAGGAAAGTGTCCGCGAGTTTATCAAAAAGATTGTGGAAGAAATCAATAAGCTTTTGGAACAGGATATTCGACGTGCTGTAACTGCTGCGGTCAATAAGAGAAATCATTCACCAATCCCGTCAGCGTCGGCAATGGATTACAAAATGACGATAAGCCGCAATTTAAAGCATTACAATTTAGAACTAGGGACAATTGTGCCGGAACATTTCTATTTTTTTGATCGGACGAGCACAACAGCGGCAAACAAGTGGAATATTATACTTGATATTGACCAAAGCGGTTCAATGGGGGAATCCGTCATTTATTCGTCGATTATCAGTTGTATACTTGCAAGTATGTCAAGCATAAAGACGAGGATTGTGGCATTTGATACCAATATCGTAGACCTGACAGAAAAGAGCGATGACCCGGTAGACCTGCTGTTTGGTTTTCAGTTAGGCGGAGGTACGGATATCAATAAATCGATTGCCTACTGTGTGCAATTTATAGAGAATCCGTCAAAGACATTGTTTTTCCTGATATCAGATTTGGAGGAGGGTGGAAACAGAGCAGGGATGTTAAGGCGTATTGCGGATATGAAGGAGTCCGGTGTGACGGTAATCAGTCTGCTTGCGATTGCGGACGGTGGGAAACCCTACTATGATACGCAGATGGCACAAAAGCTTGCAGGGCTTGGCATTCCATGCTTTGCGTGCAATCCGCAGCTTTTGCCGACGCTGCTTGAGAAAGCGTTAAAAGGTCAGGATTTGTCCAAGTTTGAGAAGATGAAATAATAATTACGACTGATGGCATTTTTTTAGTACCAGATTGGAGAATGATTTATGAAAAAGAAAATAACAAAAATATTGATATCAATTTTATGTATTATCCTAGTGGGATTTTGTGGAATGTCATATTATATAGGAACACAGGTATTTGAAGGCTCAACTCAATTGGTTACATGTGAGGATACTTCTCAGGTAAAAGATAGCTTTTGGGAAAAATATGGAATAGATTATCAGACATTCTGTAATACATATCAAATAGAAAAATTAGAAATCACATCAACATTTGATGGGCATGTGATACCGGCAGATTATATTTATGCGGTTGGCAATGAGAATAATAAAAACAATCCCACGGTTATTATGGTACATGGTCTGGGAGGAAATCGTTATTCTAATTATCCAATAGCAGAAATGTTTTTGGAAAAAGGTTATAATGTTTTGACTTACGATCAAAGAAGTAGCAATGAAAATACTGCTCAGTATACGACTTTCGGGTATTGGGAAAAATATGATTTGACAGATTATATTACATATATATCTGACTTGGCTCCGGATAAAGTGATAGGAGTGTGGGGAGCTTCTTTTGGTGGAGCAACAGCAGGATTGGCAATGGAAAATAAAGCGGTGGAAGAGAAAATAGATTTTTTAATTCTTGATTGTCCGGTCAGCAGCATGAAATGGATGATAGAAGAGGAATTAAGGAATATGGATATTGGATTGCCGATTTCATACATGCTGTTTTGTGGAAACGCTTTGAATAAGGCAAGATTAGGGTTCTGGTATGAGGATGCAAATGTGTGTCAGGCAATATCAAATGTGGAAATACCGGTATTAGTCATTAATAGTAAGGTTGACACTGTAACGCCACAGTTCATGGGACAAGATATATATGATGCTATACCAAGCCCAAAGAAAATGATTTGGACGGTGGAGGATAGTGAGCATACTGATATGTGGCTGGATTATAATCAGGAGTATAGAGAGCAGGTTGATAGACTAATTAGCGAGATGGATAACTAGTGTGTGCTTATATGAAAATAGTGATGACACCACTCTCATTTTTAACAGCAGCCTGTTTTTGGCTTACGGCGTTGAGAATGTAAACATGATGGGCCTGAACAAAGAATAATAAATTGAAGAATGGACAAAGAAAAATGAATGATATTTCATTTTTATATTGACTTTCAGTGATATGTCATTTAAAATGAAAATACATTCATTTTTTCGTTTGTAAGAATGAGACTTTATGAAAATAGGAGAATAAAAAGTATGCCCAAGGTAACAGAGGAATACATTCAGAATAAGAAAAATAAGATTATTGATGCAGCCTACATTGTATGTTTGCGAAAAACGGTAAGCATTGTGACGATGCAGGACATTATAAATGAGACCGGACTAAGTCAGGGAGGAATCTATCGGTTTTATAAAGATATTGATGATATACTTAGCGATATGCTTTTGTATTTGAGGAAAAAAGAAAACATAAAAGAGAATGTGGATGCGATTCTTTCTCGTGCAAATGCATTACCGCCCAAAGAAATTATAAATCAAATTTTTGAAATGCTGGCAGATTTTATGACGAGAGAACTTACCGGAATCGAAAAGATTGATTTTGAATTGTCAGTATTGGCGATGAATCATCCGGAGCGTGTTGATAAAATCCTGGCACGAATTTCAGATATGGGAAATATGGAATATCTTACTGTCCGCACAATGGAATACTTTGCTGAACAAGCGAAAGCAGGAAGGATTCATCCCAGAGTAGAGGCGGAGGAGTTGTTGTCTTTTATCTCTTCGGCATACACAGGGATTCAGACAATTTGCATTGTGAACAATTGTTATCAACATGAGCGTAATCCACTTACGGCATATTATCAACCAGATATTCAGTTAAAGACGCTTGCTAAGACAGTGAATTATTTGATCGGAGAGGATTGAGGGCATGATGAAAGAAAAACAGTATGAGGAAGAATATGTGCAGCTCAACGGAGTTTCGCATTATTTGTTGCATTACAGGTCGAAGAAGGCGGATCCGGTTATTCTTTTTATTCATGGAGGACCGGGAACTACGGAAGCGATGTTGGCATATCTGGTGGAGGAGTATGAAGAACGCAATTACAACATTGTGTACTATGATCAAAGAGGAACCGGAAAGACGTACCTGAAAAATCGAAAATCGAAACCGAATATGGAGTTGTTAAAACAGGATCTTTTAGAGATAGTATTGTATTTGAAAAATAGTTATCAAAAAGATAAGGTTGGTATTCTTGGACATTCATGGGGGAGTGTACTGGGAAGTATGTTTGCTCTTGAACATCCGGAGCATACAGTATGCTATATCGGGTGTGGTCAGGTAGTAAATTTGTTTGAAAATGAGACAGTGGGATATCGTAAATTGAAAGAAGCGATTGAAGAAGCGGGGAATGCAAAAGATAAAAAGAAATTAGAAAAAATAGGAACTTATCCGTCAACTACGTTTGATATGGATTCGTTTCGGAAAATGGGTCAGATGCGGAAACTTCAGGAGAAATACCATTTGGCTGCAGGTGTTGACAAGAATATGTTGCGGATCATCAAGGACTCTCCGATTATGGGAATCAAGGATATGTGGCCGTTAATGATTGGCATGATGTTTAATATGACGTTAATGAAAGATTTGATGGCATTTGATCTAAAGGCTGAAGGACAGGAATATGAGGTTCCCATTTATTATATTCTCGGCGAAAATGATCAGCAGACACCGATAGAAATCAGCATGCGGTATTTTAATGAAATAGTGGCACCGGATAAAGAATTGTATCTTATTGAAAAAGCTGGTCATATCACAATGTTAGATAACATGGTTGATTATCGTAAGGCATTGTGCGAAATAATAAAAAAGACAAGGCAACAATAAAGCAAAGCGGCAGGAAAATAGACGGAAAGAGCAAAGAATCAGAAATGCATAGAAAATAACAGGCTGCGAAGGCAGTTCTGTTTTTGGTGTCATGAATGATTTTTGCTCTGTATATGGTTTGATATATGGCTACAGAGTGAGATCTGTAGCTTTTCCTTTTGACAAATTTTTTTGCCGCTGTGCCTTGTCAGAAAATGGAGGAAGAACCTGAAATACTATTGCAAATTGTTGGTCATATACACTATATATGCCAGCTCTGCAATTCGATAATGTTGCCTTCACAATCTGTCGCATATACAAAAACGGCGTTTCTTCCATCCTCATATTCTGCTTTTACGACTTCACCGATCTGCTTTCCACCTTTTTCAAGCAGTCGCTGTAAGGTTGCCTCTACGTCGTCTACTTCAAATGCAAGATGCGCAATCCCGCATGTGTTTACGGAATGGTCGGATTCCGTCATACTGTCATATGAAAAAATCTCCAGCGTAGGATGGTCTTCTCCATATCCGGGCAGGCAAAGATGTTCCCCCATGATGTGTGCATTTGAAATTCCCGTCAGCTTATCCAGCCATTTACCGCGAAGGTCTCTTGTTTCTCCGATACTTTTACAGTGAAATACATCCTTATAAAAATCTACCAGTTTTTGAAAATCTTTTGCAATAATATTTGTATGGGCATATCTAAACATGGAAGTTCTCCTTTTATGAGTATTCGTCCGTTGCGCTGCTACCCATATTATAAATGAAAATAATTAGTAATACCATAGCTTTTTACCACAGCACCTGTAAGTGTTTTGCAACTTTTGTATGCACTCCGCATTTTGATCGCAAAAAAGTGGAGCTATATGGAATGGCATGATATACTGTTTATGTGCTGTCTCTTATACCCATATCCGAGCCCACGAGCCGCTCATGAAGCTCGTATGCCGTCTTATTCTTGAAAAAAAAAATGGGGGGGGGGGGTGGGTG
>CAMWKA010000004.1 GCA_947174725.1 uncultured Lachnospiraceae bacterium
TATAAGGTCCCTTTTGACACCCGAATCAAATTAGATAATCGCGAAAAAGTTATAAAGCAATTGTTTTTTGATCACATATAGTATTTTAAATAATTATAAGGAGAAAATCAATATGAAGATCGGCGGATTTCTTCCTACAACTTTATGAGATTATCCTGAAAAGCTGGCATGTACCATTTTTACATACGGCTGCAACTTCCGTTGCCCGTTTTGTCAGAATGGTTCTTTGGTGCTTGGAACATCTTCCGGTGTTTTAGATGCTTCTACATACCGGAATTCAGATATTCTTGAACGGATCGAAAAAAGGAAAAACGTACTGGAAGGCGTATGCATCACCGGCGGAGAACCCACCCTGCAAAAGGATCTTTCGGATTTTCTCAGAGAAATCAAAAATCTGGGATTGCTTGTGAAACTGGATACCAACGGCAGCCGGCCGGATGTCGTCAAGTCATTATATCAGGAAGGTCTTATCGATTACGTCGCAATGGACATCAAAACTTCCAAGGAAAATTATCCTGCCGTCAGCGGTATTTCCGATCTTTCCATTGCAGCCATTGAAAAGTCCGTGGAATTTCTGATACATTCCGGTATCGTTTACGAATTCCGGACAACACTGGTCAAAGGGCTGCATACTTATGCCGATATGGAGGCCATTGCCGCATGGCTGGAAGGGGCGGAAAGATATTATCTACAGTCCTACGAGGATAGTGAGCAGATTCTCTGTAAATTAATACCGTCCTATACAGACAGCATGCCGCATACCGATTCTTTGCTATCGACGGATAACGAAAACGCTCCCCAGACTGATAAATTTACGCTGGAAACATTTTCTACAGAGGAACTACAGCAGTTTCTTAAGATTGCGCAACAAATGATCCCTTCTGCCACGCTGCGTGGTGTAGAGATGCCGACCTCCTAAAATTCTACTTTCCGCATATAATATCCCACGCCGCCTGCCGGTTCATAACCTTCAAATCCAAACATCTCCGCCACCATCTGCTCCCGCTCATCAAAGGTGCCCGGCACACCGATATAATATCCCTGCCGTTCGTCATCCTGATAATATCCAAGGATAAGATGGCGGTAATTATAGAAACCATGCAAAAGAAAACTGTTGTTGGCCAGTTTCCGGTATTCCGGCGCAAGTAATTTCAAGGTAAATGGATTGATACTGATATAATCCCCCTGATCTTCAAAGGGATGCACCAGCTGATGCGTTTCTATCAATTCCTCCCATGTCGTCCTGTGGACAGACGTCTGCGCCTGGGAATCTGTCCTGAAATCGCTGCTATGCAATTCATTCTCTGAATTGCCATTCAACTCGTCAACATATGCGACGCTTTCCAAATTGCCGTCCATTTCATCTACATATTCAGCGCTTTCCGGATTGCCGTTCATCTCATCGACATATTCGACGCTTTCCGAATTACCGTTGATTCCATCAATATATTCGACGCTTTCCAGATTTTCATCGTTATACCGATGATCATCCCGGTCAAGATATTGTGTCTCTTCCGTATGACCACTGGTACTATTCTCGGAGGAATATGTCCTCTCAGGACGCTTCACAGGCTTCTCCTGAAAGGTCGGCTCCATATGTTGTTTTATATTCCTGAAAAAACAACTTCCCCAACGCCGTTTTCCTAGCGCAAAATAAAATCCCTCAAGCGCGGAAAAATCCACTTCCGTTTTTCCCAGACTGTTTCTTTTATAACAGTTTACAAAATCAGCCTCTCCTTTTTCAACCCGGAATTCCTCCAAAAAAACCTGTTCACTGTTGATCAGACCAAACCAACGGCACAGCCTGTTCTCCACGCCCGGAAGATTTCTGATCCCCACATGCACATGACAGTCATCGTCCTTAAACGTCAGGCTGATAAATCCTACATTAGATATTCTGCTGCCATTCTCATAATAATCTATGTAATATATCTTCTTATCAAAATAAAACAACCTCATCCCTCCGATCATATACTATTATAAATAGTATATGAGAAATGAAGTTGAAATATGACTTTAAATTGTTTTTATACGCTTTCCTGTTGGTGCAGATATTTCATATACCGGGCAACCATCAGCGCAATCTTAAAGGTCAATGCATCATCAAACTTACGAATATCCAGACCTGTTTGTTTTTGCAGTTTTTCCAGCCGATAGACCAGCGTATTTCGGTGAACAAACAATTCCCTTGCTGTCTCGGAAACATTAAGATTATTTTCAAAAAACATATTGATCGTTCCCAATTCTTCTTCGCTTAGGTTCAGGATATCCTTATCCTCAAAGATCTCATAAAGATACATTTCACACAGCGAGATCGGCAGCTGATGAATCAGACGTCCGATTCCCAGAGACGCATATGCCGCAATCTCATTGCCCTGATCAAAAATCCCCGCGACCTCCAGCGCTACTTTTGCTTCCTTATAGGATTTAGAAAGATCCTTCAATTCCTTAACTATCGTGCCATATGCTACCCTGACTTTCACCATCAGCTCCGTATTGACCGTGCTGGCAATCTGCCTGCCGATTTCATCAAGCCGCTCCTTATCCCTCTCTTCAGGAAAGGATTTGATCAAAATCAGGTTTTTTTCGTCTACCGCGGTCACAAAATCGTCCGTATTCTCTGAAAAGATATTTCGCAAAAGTTCTCTGCAGGGTTCCGTCAGATCATTTCCAATCTCGATCAGATAGATCACCCGGTCAAGTATGGCTCGGATATTTAATTTATTGGCTTTATTATAGATATCCACGGTCAGAAGATTATCCATTAGCAAATTTTGGTAAAATCCATTATAATCAACCCTCTCCTTATATGCCGATAACAGATGCGTAATCTCGCTGACTGCAATCCGCCCCAGCACATATCCGTCACTTCCATCGCCATGGACAATAAGAACATAGACGATATCATCTTCATCTATAATTTTCAAGAGATGGAATCCCGATATATTCTGGCTGTCCGCCGGAGACTCGGCAAATCCCCTGATGATATCCTGCTGCAGATCCAAATATTCAAATGTCGTCACCAGTTCCCTACCATTCTCATCCGTCACGCAGAAATCCGCCTTGGTAATCTTTTTCAGGTCATTTATACTGCTCTGTATAATCTTTGACGATAACATATCTTCCCTCCGTCCGATTTAATCTATCTATATGGTACAATACCCTTATCAAAAAATCAAGAAGCGTCAAAAACGCGTCCGCTGCTGCGGACGCGTCATGCATCATTTCAAAATCTAACCCGTCATTTGGTTGTTCAAAGATGCGGTGCATTCCCCACAATCTCCATCCCCTTGCTGACTTCTACAGTGACTTCTATGTCTCTTTGTATCTGATTGGCTTCAAATCGATAAAACACATTTCCTTTAAGGGAGCGCACATATTGTGCCGGTAGCCGGTTTAACGCATACGCCGCCACATCCATGCGACATTTTTCACATTTGCAGCAATCTCGTTCCGCCCACAACTGATCAATTTTATCAAGCACCGTCTGCTCCATTAAATTTACTAACCCTTCCATACTAAGTTTTTCCCCATTTCTATCCTTTTTGTAATATTGGTGCATATCTCTGATTTATAATACACTATCCGCAGTGCATCATTCGGAAAACCTCCGGTTTTCCGAATTCACGGGCTTCGCCCTATGCTCTCTCATGTATTCTTATCCGCAGTGCCCTGCTCGATTCCGCCTTGCTTCATCTCGCTCACGGGCTTCGCCCTATGCTCACTCATGAAATCATATGCCGCCTGTAAGCAAGCTTCCAGGCGGCATATGATTTCATTCATTCGCGCACTGCTCATTGCTTACGTGGATATTATACCATATTTTCTTATTATATAAAGTATTATCTATCAAAAAATGCGCCTGTACAATAAACAGGCGCATTTTTAAAACGAACGTCTGAAGCCTAGTTAGTAATCGTAACTTCTGTATCTTTGTCGAAAACATGAATCTTATCAACATCGAATGCGAACTTAACAACATCGCCAGGTCTTGCCGTTGTTCTCGGATCAACCCTTGCTGTCATCGGGAAGCCTTCCAGATCGAAGTACAGATATACTTCTGCACCAAGAAGTTCGTAAACTTTGATTGTTGATTCAAATACGCTGAGCGGAGATGCCTCAACCATCATTTCGCTGTCATATACATCTTCCGGACGGATACCAAATGTAACGGTCTGCCCATCATAACCGCCATCGATCAACTTCTTGGACTTAGCCGGAGAAAGAGGAATGGAACGATCAGCAATCTTTAAGTACGCAACCTCGCCCTGAACTTCTACAACTGCATCCAGGAAGTTCATCTGCGGTGATCCCATGAATCCTGCTACGAACAGGTTCTGCGGTTTCTCGTAAAGGTTCTGCGGTGTATCTACCTGCTGTACAATACCGTCCTTCATAACTACGATCCTGGTTCCCAGCGTCATAGCCTCTGTCTGGTCATGTGTTACATAGATGATGGTTGTTCCAAGTCTCTGGTGAAGCTTAGCGATCTCAATACGCATCTGTACACGAAGTTTTGCGTCCAAGTTGGAAAGAGGCTCGTCCATAAGGAATACCTTAGGATTACGAACGATCGCACGGCCCATAGCAACTCGCTGTCTCTGACCACCGGAAAGAGCCTTCGGCTTACGATCAAGCAGGGAAACCAGATCCAGAATCTTAGCTGCTTCCTTAACCATCTTATCGATCTCATCAGAAGGAACCTTTCTTAACTTAAGACCAAACGCCATATTATCATAAACTGACATATGAGGATACAATGCGTAATTCTGGAATACCATTGCGATATCTCTATCTTTAGGTTCTACGTCATTAACCAATCTGTCACCGATTCTTAATTCACCGGAACTGATATCCTCCAGACCTGCAATCATACGAAGTGTTGTTGACTTACCGCATCCGGAAGGTCCTACGAAGATGATGAACTCCTGATCCGCAATCTCAAGGTTGAAGTTCTTAACAGCTTCAAATCCGTTAGAATAAACCTTGCAAATGTTTTTCAAAGATAAACTTGCCATTTTCCTGCCTCCTAATTATTGAATTATACTATGTACGTATATTCCGCACTTAAGTATAAGTATAAAATTTTTCCAATAGAATTTCTATTGTTTACTTACCAAAAAATAAAGTTTTTCCTTGTGAGAAATACTAATTAATTCCCATGCCGGGCATTTCTTTCGTCAAGATGACAAGGCTTTTTTGTTTTTTATGTATAATTTGACGAACCCTTTTCTATCGCATAAAATACCATACCATCGGGGTATAACGGATCCCATCCTTGCTTTCTTCCGGTTTTACGGCGTGAAATCCGATCTTTTTATAAAATTCCACAGCATACGGCGCTGCATTGACCGTACAAAAAATCTTTCCCTTCTCCTCATACAGATACGTCGCCACATAATTCAGCAATGCCCTGCCGATCCCCTGTTTATGATATTTTTCATCCACAAAAAGCAGGGAAATATGATTTCCTTCACGAAGAGAGATGAGCCCTACAATCTTCTCTTCTTCTCTGATCAATGTCCCGCCTTTTCCTGAGTCCTCCGCCAATTTTTTTTCTTCGGGCCTGACGTTGTACGTTTGCTGAACCTTTTCCACCGCCACAAAAAGCTGGTAGTTACCCATAATAAACATCCGATTCAGCGTCGTATCCGAAATAAAATCCAGAAAACTGTCAACTCCCTGGGGTGTATAGTCCGAAGCTTCAAAACGCAAAAAAGTCCTCCATGCCAACGCCATGGCGGACTCCCATTCATCTCGTTTTGCAGGTCTAATTTTCATACTAATAACCATGCCTTTCCACAGCCTGCGAATTCTCGGCAACGAAAAATGTTATCTTTTTGTTGTATGCTGCCACAGGCATAATATTCGCAAAACGAATAAATTCGTTTTATTTATCTTTATTATAATTCCAGAATTTCTAATTTACAAGTCTATCCTCCTGTTTCAGACATTCACCGTTGGTGGCTATCACTTCCTTATACCAATAAAACGATTTTTTCTTATACCGCTTCAATGTTCCGCTTCCGTCATCGTTACGGTCCACGTAGATATAGCCGTATCTTTTTTTCATCTGTGCCGTGGACGCACTGACAATATCAATACATCCCCAGGAAGTATAACCCATCAGCTCTACGCCGTCCTGAATAGCCTTCTCCGCTTCCAAAAGATGCTCTTTCAAATATGCAATCCGGTAGTCATCCTTCACTGTCCATCCACCTTGATCATCTTTCACCAGCTCATCGGCGGCTCCCAGTCCGTTCTCCACAATAAACAGCGGAAGCTGGTATCTGTCATAAAGCTTATTCAGGGTATATCGCAGCCCCTGCGGATCGATCTGCCATCCCCATTCACTTGCCTTTAAATATGGATTCACATAACCGTGGCTTAGATTGCCTCCCGTTTCCTTGGCTCCTTTCGGATCCTTTGCGTCACAGATACTGGAATAATAACTGAAAGAAATAAAATCTACCGTATTTTCTTCCAGAATTTTTAGATCATCCTTTCCCATCTTTATGTGGATACCTTTATCTTCAAAATACTGTAATATATATCTCGGATACTTTCCCCTTGCATGGATATCCGCAAAAAGAAGAGTATCCCTGTCATGAAGCATTGTTTTAATCACATCATCCGGATTGGGGCTCAGTGGATAAATGGTTACCCCCAGAATCATACACCCTACCATAACATCCGGAATGATCTCATGGGCTAACTTTGTTGCCAATGCACTGGCAACCATTTCATGATGAACAGCCTGATAAAGATCCTGCTCCGTCAGCTGATCCAGCGGCGTTAAGATGCCGCCGCTGGATAATGGCGCGTGAAGCAGAGAATTGATCTCATTAAAGGTCAACCAGTATTTTACTTTATTCTTATATCTTTCAAAAATTGTCTTACAGTAATGCGTATAAAATCCAATCAGTTTTTCACTTCTCCATCCGTCATATTTTCTCGCAAGTCCCAGGGGTGTCTCATAATGTGAAATCGTTACTAACGGCTGTATATTATATTTCAGGCATTCATCAAATACTTTATCATAAAAAGCCAGTCCTTCTTCATTTGGCTCCTTCTCATCGCCTTCCGGAAAGATACGCGACCAAGCAATAGAAGTCCTGAATACCTTAAATCCCATTTCCGCAAAAAGTTTGATATCTTCTTTATAGGTATGATAAAAATCAATTGCTTCTAATTTTAGATTATCCTCCGTAGGTTCTTTTGTAATAACTCCCTTTCTCTCTCCGGCAATACCTTTCGGGAGAATATCCTGTACGGATAAGCCCCTGCCTCCTTCCAAATATGCTCCTTCGCACTGATTGGCTGCAACCGCGCCGCCCCAGAGAAAATCCTTTGGAAAATAGCTCATTCTGACACCATACCTTTCTTATTTTAATGCTTTTAAAATCTCTCTTCCTACCTCTACTTGACCGCTTACAAGACTCTGAATCTGCCCATATTTTTCGGAATTTGTGATAATAACGGGTGTAACAATTTCATACCCTTCCTTTTGAATTGCCTCTTTGTCAAATTCCAGAAGAAGCTGCCCTTTTTTTATTTTGTCATGTGAAGAAATTTTTGGTTGAAAATATTTTCCCTGTAAATTTACCGTATCAATTCCAACATGGATGAGTACTTCAACACCGTTTTCCCCCGATAGACCAAGCGCGTGACCTGTTTCAAATACAGTGTCGACAACGCCATCAAACGGCGCATAGACCTTCCCTTCCTGCGGAACGATGGCGATGCCCTGACCCAAAACAGCTTCTGCAAAGGTTGGATCATTGACCGTATTTAAAGGAACGGCTTCTCCCTTTATCGGAGCAAATATTACGCTATCCCCTGCCGCTTTTTCGGCTGTACTCTCATCCGGTGCAGATGTACGTTCACCTGCAGCATATTCTCCTACCGTCGATTTTGCCGTATTTTCCTCTTTCTCCTCCACAGGATCTTCTATGCCAAGGATCAGGGAAACAATAAAGGAAACCGCAAAGGCTATAGCAGCGCCAATACATGCAAAGATGATATTTCTGGGTCCCTCCGTTCCGATATATCCGGGCAGCGCAAGAAGCCCCGGCGAACCGGAAGTATATCTTCCAACACCTGTAATACCGAGAAACAGTCCGGATACGCCACCCCCAATCATGGCTGCAATCAGGGGCTTTTTAAACCGTAAACTGATACCATACATAGCAGGTTCCGTAATACCACAGACCGCCGTAATACCAGCAGATGTTGCGAGCTGCCTTACCTCCGAATTTTTTGTACGAACCGCTACTGCAAGAGATGCGCCTCCCTGGGCAATATTAGAACCTAACATCCCCGGTCCTACCACCGTATCAAAACCTGCCGTTGCAATATTATTAATCCCTATAGGGATCAAACCATAATGCATACCTGTCATAACCATAAGCGGGGTAAAAGTACCAACGATCAATGGCACCAGCCAGCTTACATGAGTATTCAGGAAACTAATCGCCGTTGCAATGCCATCTCCGATGATATTGCCCAGAGGTCCCAGAACTATCAGGGTTACAGGAGCCGTGACAATCAATGTTAACAAGGGTTTTGTAAAAAACTTCACCGGTTTTGGGGAGACCTTGTCTGCCAGCGGTTCTACAAAAGACATAAACCAGACTCCCAGAATAATTGGTATAACCGATGACGAATAACTGGTCAGAGATACCGGAATTCCTATAAATTTAAGACCTGTTTCCGCTTCTTTTGCAGTATTTACCATACTGATAAACGTAGGATGTAGGATGACGCCTGCAATTGACATTGCCATATAAGCATTGCATTTAAATTTCTTTGCCGCGGAATTGGCAATCAGAAACGGCAGGAAATAAAATGCAGCATCCGCAATGAAATTCAAAAACTGATACGTCTCCGATGTGGTATCAATTACTTTAAAAGCAACTAACAGCGCCATCACTGCCTTTAACATACCGGCGCCAGTAATGGCAGGGATGATCGGCGTAAATATGCCAGCAATAGTATCAAGAACCCTGACGACCGGACCCTTTTCATCTTTTACCTCATCTTTTCCACTGCCACCTTCAAAACTTCCCAGTTCCAAAATTTCTCTGTAAACGTTTGCCACGTCACTGCCAATCACGACCTGATACTGCCCGCCTTTATTGACAACGCCCATTACGCCTTTCGTACCTTTTAGCCTGTCTGTCTGTGCTGCTGAATCATCTTTCAGATTAAACCGCAGCCTTGTAGCACAATGCGTTACAGACTGTACATTTTTCTCTCCGCCGACCAAGTCAACAATATTGGCGGCAAGTTTTTTATAATCCATAATCAGCCTCCTTATGATACATGCTATTTCATTAAAAAATCCGAATGTCAGAGTTAACAAATACCGTATCATTTCTTACATCCGTATTTTACATATGGAAAACCACTTTTCTCTTTTTTATTAAAATGTCTATTTTTCCACAGAATATACATGCGTTTCTTGAAATTTCAATCATCGATTTCAAACATAGAAGATAAATAAACTGCAATTTTAAAGTGCATAAAAGAGCGTCAAAATTGACAGTAAAGGAGCGTATTTTGTTTGACCTTTTTTATAGGTGCGTTTACCATTGCCATCTTACAGGACAGGTATTATAATAAATCCGTAGATTCCGGAAGGGCATTGAGCCGCCGTAGGCGGCATGGAGATTAGTGTGAGAAGAACTTCTAATCGCTCGCAGCAAAGGCTGCCTCGCGAAGAATTTCTAAGTCTCACACCGAAAAACGCAAAGTCGGCGTTTTTTATCAGGATTTGAGATTCCACAAAACGGAATCATAAAGGAGTAATATGGAACAGATTATGATCGTTGAAGACGATAAAGAACTAAACCACGGATTGTGTATGGCGTTAAAAGCCGATCACCGGCAGATCGTATCCTGCCAGAATATTCATTCCGCTAAAGAACAGCTTCTGATGGGATATCCTGCGCTTGTACTGCTGGATGTTACCCTGCCCGATGGAAGCGGTCTCGATCTGCTTAGGCAGATCAAGAAGGAGCAGCCCCTCGTTCCGGTCATTCTATTGACTGCCAATGATACGGACATGGATATTGTAGAAGGACTTGAGCAGGGTGCAGACGATTATATTACCAAACCATTTTCCTTATCCGTCCTCCGGGCAAGAGTCAATACCCAGCTGCGGAAACACAGTGTCCCCGCCGGAGAAAATATATTCCGTACGGATCGATTTCTCTTTGATTTTTCCCATATGCGCTTTACCGTAAATGGCACCAATGTGGAATTAAGTAAAACGGAACAAAAACTTCTTCACCTGCTGATAGAGAATCGTGGTAATACATTAAACAGGAATTATCTGATAGACCACATCTGGTCAGACCCTTCTGTATATATTGACGAAAGCGCCCTCTCAGTTACGGTAAAACGGCTGCGGGATAAACTGGATGCCCATGATGATATCAAGACCGTCTATGGCATCGGCTACCGATGGATCGTATAAGACACATGAATACCGGGTAAAGTGGAATAGCGGTATGACCGGAAGATGGAATGATTGAAAGGAGCAAAATTTATAGACATGAGCGATATCCTATGGCTGGCTGCCGCATTATCTCTGCCGACTGCAATCATTATCGTATGCTGCAACTATTACCGCACAAAAAAAACTCTGGATACCTTAGAAAAGATGCTGGACTCCGTTATGGATGGATCATTTTCGGAAGAAATTTTTGACGAAAGACGCCTGTCCCGGCTGGAGACCAGATTCGCCCATTATCTGTCTGCATCTGCCGTTTCCGCAAAAAGGACAGCAACTGAAAAAGACAAAATCAAAACTTTAATTTCGGATATTTCCCATCAGACCAAAACGCCCATTGCCAACCTTCTTCTTTACAGCGAGCTCCTTGAGGAAGAAGAATTGCCGGACAACGCCAGAAGCAATGTAGAGGCTCTCCATAACCAGACGGAAAAGCTTCGCTTCCTGATTGATTCCTTAGTCAAGCTGTCCCGGCTGGAAAACGGCATTTTGTCCTTATCACCATCAAAAGATGCAGTACAACCCGTTCTTTTGACAATATGCAGACAGTATCTTCCTAAGGCGGAAGCAAAGGGGCTGACACTGCATATGTCAGATACGGACGCTTACGCTGTTTTAGATACCAAATGGACTGCCGAAGCAATCGGTAATATTGTGGATAACGCCGTCAAATATACAAAGCAGGGTGGGATCAACATTTCGGTTACGGAATATGAAATCTTTACTCGTATTGATATTACAGATACGGGGATCGGCATATCAGAAGAAGAACTCCCCAAAATCTTCACCCGTTTTTTCCGGTCGGAAAATGTAAAAAACTTTGAGGGTGTCGGCATCGGACTTTATCTTGCAAGGAAAATCATAAGTGAACAAAACGGCTACATCAAAGTAACCTCCCATCCCGGAGAGGGAAGCTGCTTTTCGGTATTCCTTCCCAGATAATATTTCTTTTAAAATTAGATATCTTTTTCGGAAAACGCTGATCAAAGCGCTGTCTTAGATAAATTGTCTAATCAATTTAAATTCTTACAAAATTGTCAGAATTAATTTCCCTTCTGTTAGAATGTAGAAAGAATCTTATGAGATAATCAATGTGAGAATAGGCAATTGCAAAACTCTATTTATGCAAACTCTCGTTGTGCAATACAGACATATCATCGCCGGGCACGCTTTCGCTGCGTGCACTACGCAGCGGTACATAAGATGCCAAAATACGGCATCTAAGTACCGGCGAGCGCACAAGCGCCCTGCGTATGATATGGTCTATATTGCACAACTTATTGGGGGAAATCAGATATTTCGCAATTACCTAAATGTGAAATGAAAAAGGAGGATAACTAAATATGGAAATATTACAGGCAAAAGATCTGAAAAAAATCTACGGGTCCGGCGAAAATGCCGTTCACGCATTGGATGGCGTCAATTTTTCTGTTGATAAAGGAGAATTTGTCGCCGTTGTAGGAACATCGGGAAGCGGAAAATCCACCCTGCTTCATATGCTGGGCGGTCTGGACCGTCCTACTGACGGAAAGGTAATCGTGGATGGAAAGGATATTTTTTCTTTAAAAGACGAAGCCCTGACCATTTTCCGCCGCCGTAAAATCGGCTTTGTTTTTCAGGCATATAATCTGGTGCCCGTGTTAAACGTCTATGAAAATATTGTTCTTCCCGTCCAACTGGACGGCGGTGAAGTTGAAAAATCATTTATGGATCAGATTGTCCAGACACTGGGACTGGACGGACGGCTGGACGCTCTTCCTAACCAGCTTTCCGGCGGGCAGCAACAGCGTGTGGCAATCGCCCGTGCATTGATCGCAGCGCCCGCCATTATCCTTGCTGATGAACCCACCGGCAATCTGGACAGTAAAACCAGTCAGGATGTTTTAAGCCTCTTGAAAGTTACCAGCCGGAAATTTACCCAGACGATTGTTATGATCACCCACAATGAGGAGATTGCACAAATGGCTGACCGTATCATCCGTATCGAAGACGGACGCATTGTCAGCGGACATACTCCCGCCGGGAATTCACCGGCATAACAAGTACGCTGCAAAAGACTTATCAAAGGAGGCCAATCATGAAAGTAAAAAATCAACAATGCATCCGCCGTTTAAGCTATAGATCCCTGTGGGCGTCCCGGAAGCGGAACCTGATCGCCATCATTGCGATTGCCCTTACAACACTGCTATTTACGTCCCTGTTTACAATCGTCATGTCCATCAACTCCAGCTATCAGACCTATCAGTTCCGACAGCTGGGCGGCTATAACCATGGTACTTTTAAATCTGTAAACGAGGAACAGCTAGCGGCCATTTCCGCCCATCCTAATGTAAAAGAAGCCGGCGTCCGCACGGTCATCGGATTCTTAAGGACGGATTCATTTGCAAAAATCCCGGCAGAAATCAGCTATATGGATGCCAATACTACCAAATGGTGCTACGCTCTGCCCACCACCGGACATATGCCGGAAAAAGACAATGAGATCGCCATGGATACAACGGCGTTGAAACAATTAGGCATCACACCGGAACTGGGAGCCGAAATACAGCTCTCCTATACGCTGAACGACAAGGAGCAAGCCGGTCCGGAAATCACAGATACCTTTATTCTTTCAGGATATTGGGAGTATGATGATCTGATGCCGGTACATTATATCAATATTTCCGAGAGTTATTTGAAAGAAATCATAGATACGGCTATGGCGGAGGGAATGGCACCGTTCCGCACAGACTTAAACGTGATGATGAAGTCCGCCATCAATATACAGGGACAGATGGAACAGGTAGATACGGATCTCGGCTATACATGGGACAGCTTTGTCGATGAAAACAGCGTCCGTATCGGCGTGAACTGGGGCTATACTTCTTCCCAGATCGATGAAACGCTGGATCCGGAGATGGTTCTGTCTATCGTTGCATTCATCATATTAGTAGTGTTTACCGGATATCTGATCATCTATAACATCTTTCAGATTTCCGTTACCGGGGATATCCGGTTTTATGGTCTTCTGAAAACCATTGGTGTAACACCTGCGCAGCTGCGGCGCATCATCCGGCAGCAGGCTTTACTTCTTTGCCTGATCGGGATTCCTATCGGACTCCTGCTTGGATATATCACAGGCGCAGTACTAACGCCGACAGTGCTCAAAAGCAGCACATCCCTCGGAGAAACATCTTCCACTATCAGCGTCTCTCCGCTTATTTTTGTGGGTTCAACACTGTTTTCCCTGCTTACGGTTCTGTTATCCTGCAAGAAACCCGGACGGATCGCAGCAAAAGTATCTCCTATCGAAGCGACAAAATATACGGAAAATACCCAGACAAGAAAAAAGCAGCGTCATACCCGTGGGGCAAAAGTATCCCATATGGCATTTGCCAATCTGGGACGCAACCGGAGCAAAACCATTCTTGTCTTTGTATCGCTGGCTTTGTCTGTTATACTGCTGAATACCCTATATACATTCGTCGGTGGATTTGATATGGAACTTTATCTCAGCAATCAAACCTGCGCCGACTTTATTGTCAGCAGTACCGATTACTTTCGTTTTAATCAATCTTCAGAATTTATTACGGAGGACGCCATAGAGCAGATAAAGTCAAATACCGAACAGTCCCTTGCCGGATGCGGTTATATCTTATCCGATTATAAGCACCCGTTATGCTGGGTATCAGAAGAAACCTATAGAGCTTTATATGCCAACTGGATAACCGAAGAGCAAATGGAGCAGTTATTATCACTATCCCTGGAAGTTAACGACGACAACAAAGTGTCTACCGACGTACAGCTTCTGGGGCTGGATCCTGCGCTGTTTGAGAAGCTGACTGTTCTGGAAGGAGATCTTACCTCCCTGTTTTCGGAAAACAACCACGCCATTGCTTTGTCTGTTTATACGGACGATTACGGCAACGTAATGCATCGGGAAATGTATCCGAAAATAGGAGATACCCTCAAGCTGACTTATGTTTCTGAGGGCTACTATATTGACAGCCGCACCGGTGAATATTGTACGGAAAATACCCCTGAAGAATATATGGAATATCACATCAGCAAAAGCATTGATATAGACTATACCGTATGTGCGCTGGTAAGCGTACCACATTCCATGAGTCATAGATATGCTACCATCGGCGCCCTTGGCGCCATACTTCCGGCAGAGACAATCACACGGGACAGTGGCATGTCTGTAGTCCCCCTCTACTATCTGTTCGATACCCCGACAGAAGCGGCGGAACAAAACGCAGAAGCTTATCTGGCGGAACTGACTGCCAATGATCTCCCGGAACTGATGTATAACAGCAAGGAAACGCTGCGCGCGGATTTTAAGCAATTTCAGAACCTGTTTATACTGCTGGGCGGACTGCTTTGCACCATCATCGGGTTAGTAGGCATCCTGAATTTCTTTAATGCAATCATGACCGGTATCCTTTCCCGCCGCAGGGAATTTGCGGTATTACAGGCAGTAGGCATGACCAACAGCCAGTTAAAATCCATGCTGATCTATGAAGGGCTTCTTTATTCCCTTGGCTCCATATTGATCGCGCTGATCCTATCTGCTGTCATGAATCCGTTCATCAGTAAAATGCTGGCAAATATGTTCTGGTTCTTCCGCCCCCATTTTACCATCCTTCCCGTTGTGATCGTGATTCCTGTCTTTATGCTGTTTGGATGGCTGATCCCTACCGTCCTGTATGGACAGACCGCAAAACACAGCGTAGTAGAACGGTTAAGGGAAACAGAATAACGCAATATATCGCTTACAAAAGTTTTTACGGAAAAGGAAGCACTGACATCATCAGTGCTTCCTATTTCACCTCATCCAAAGCTCCTTCCTGGATCAGCTCCAAAAGAATATCCACAATATGGGCATCCAGCTGTGTTCCTGATACCCGCTTCATCTCAGCAATAATGTTTTCCATCGGCATACATTCTCTGTAGGGGCGGGTAGAATGCATGGCATCAAAAGTATCTGCAACCGCAATGATCCTTGCAACCTGCGGAATTTCTCTTTCCTGCTTTCCGCTGGGATACCCCTTTCCATCCAGCCGTTCATGATGATACCCGGCGCCCAATGCCAGATTCGGCAGACAGTCGATCTCCTTTAAAATCTCATAACCATATTGTGCATGCTGTTTGATCGTTTCGTACTCATCATTCGTAAGTTTTCCGGGCTTGTTCAAGATATCTTCCGGAATGACAACCTTCCCGATATCATGCAGCAGAGCAATATGATAAATGTTCTCCAGCATTTTGTCGTTATATCCCATCTTCGCTGCGATCAGCCTTGCATACTCCGCTACTCTAAAAGAATGTCCCTTTGTGTACTGATCTTTAATGTCAATGCTCTTGGCAAAAGCGCGTATCATCTGATTGATAAACAGCTCGCTTTCCTTTTCCTCCTTAATTGCCTGCTTCAATTCCTTATTCTGCTCTTCCAGCCTGACAGAAAACGCATGAATCCGGTCCTTCATAAAGTGGATGCAGTTTTCCGGTATATTGCTGCCATTGTAAATTGCCTCTGCCATTTCCATACAGTTTCCGTAACCGCACGCTCCGCAGTTAATATTCCTCTGCTCCCAGCTTATTTTGTTCATGGAAAGGAATATGGCATCCAGCTCCTTCTCATCCGGTTCACGCAGGGAAATACTGCCGGATTTATCGGTATAATTCCGCATAAAATCCCGGATATCCAATTGGGAAAACTGCTTGTTAAATTGTTTCAGGCGCTCCGCCGGCGCAAGCGCTTTTGAAAACGGACTCTCTCCGCTGTTCTTTTTGCAACGTTCCCTGATCTCCTGCAGATTATAATAGTTTTCTTCTGAATCATTTTTTTCAATTTCAATACCCGTCCCGTAAAGGCAGCCTCTGTCACAATTCAGTATATCTATCATAAACGGTACTTTTTGTCCATTTGCCAATCTCTTTCTATAGTCCTTTAAGAAGGTATAGGCGCGCTTTTCCCCCTCTACCTGCCGTACAAATGCTTCCTCACCGCAAAACCAATAGACATTCTCCTTAAGCCCTCCCGGTGTAGGATAGACAGAACCCAAACCATATTCAATCTCGTCCGTTGCGTCTGCGCCGGTAATATGGTGTTTCCGCGCATATTCCATAAAATGACGAAAGGTCAGATTATAAGATACATAACCATATGTATTAGGATCGGTAATCTCGATTTTTTTTGCCATACACGGACTGATAAATGCCAGCTTATCCGTAATATGCAAATATTTTTTCGCATAAATCGCCGCACACAGCAGAGGACTGTGAATCGGTATCAGCTTCTGTATCAGGTCAGGTGCGTAATGCTCAATATAATTGACTACTGCGGGACAGGGTTGGGAAATTCCGCCCTGCAGGTCATGCTCTGAAATATAGTTGATATATCCCCATGTGGTAATGTCAGCGCCGAAACTGACACTGATGATCCGGTTGACCCCCAAAGCCTTCAATCCGCCTAATATAGAGGCATATTCCTCCGGGTAATTGGCTTGAAATGCCGGAGCGAGCAGCACAGAGATCTGTTCCCCCTGCTCTAAATCACGGAAAAACTGTTCCGTATCATCATAATAATCTCTGGCGTTATGTTCACACACATCAAAGCAGGCGCCACATGCGATACAATTTTCACTATGTACCTCAATCCGCTGTCCGTCCTCTGATTGAACGGAATAATTTGCAGTCAGAACAGGGCAGACCGAAATGCAGCGATTACACCCCTGACATTTTTCATTTGTATAGACCAGCTGACTCATTATTTCTTTCCTCTCCCCTTATTCTATGGCACGTATTGCTCAATACAAATAGCGTAAACTATATACATATTAGTCCTTAAGTTCATATAATTATCGTATAAATATTGTATTCCACTTGACAAACACTGTCAATATTTATATAACTTGCAGATTTACTTCAAAAAACTAACATTGTTATTTTTAATGCAAGGGGAACTATGTTCCCCTTGTCATTGTCTTCAATGGATCATTTGACCTCATTTGCTAACTCTTCCCCTTTTTCTACTGCCGTCGCGTTTTCAAGCGTGACCTGCGCAATAGAATGCATCGCCTCTTTTGTAAAAAAGCCCATATGTGAAGTCAGGATAACGTTTGGAAATGTGGTGAGCCTTGCAAGGTTTTCGTCCCGTATGATTTTATTGGAACAGTCCTCATAAAAGATACCCTCTTCCTCTTCATAGACGTCCAGACCCACGCCGGCAATCTTCTTTGATAACAATCCGTCGATCAGCGCGCCCGCATCGATCAAACCGCCTCTCGAAGTGTTGACGATATAAACGCCCTTCTTCATCTGACTGATGCTTTCCTCGTCGATGATATGATACGTGTCCTTCATCAACGGACAGTGCAGCGAAATCACGTCCGCCTCTGCCAGTAGATCCTTTAATGGCATATATTCTACATGTCTCGTATACACATCTCCGAGCCCACGAGACGCTCATGAATCTCGTATGCCG
>CAMWKA010000005.1 GCA_947174725.1 uncultured Lachnospiraceae bacterium
CTATCTTAATACCATACTCTTCCTCCAATGCCATAACCAGTTCCATCAATTCAAAGGACTCCGCTCTCAAATCCTGTTTATATGAAGTATCATCCGTAATGACTACACTGGGTGATACATGCAATTGCTCTGCAATCATTTCTGCAATTTTTTCCAGCATAACTATTATCTCCTTTGTTACAATAATATAAATCAAATAAAGTATATTAAGTCATCCACTGTTTGTCAACTATTAATCACAGTTTTTAAACAGATATTCATAAATTTCCCGTTTCTTCATACCGCGATCCGCCGCCACTCGTTTCATGGCATCCTTTCTGGGAATTCCCTGTTCCTCATAAATCGCCATATGTTCCTCAATACTTACATTGTCCCATCTCTGCTGTTCTTCCATCCTGATCCGATTCCGGTCCTTCCCGGCGATCACTAATACATATTCTCCTCTGGGATCCTCATTTTCATACATGGTTAGTGCTTCCGACAGGGATGTAGGAAGCACCGTTTCAAATTTTTTAGTCAGCTCCCTGCAGATGGTCATCTTCCGATCCCCCAAAAGATCGTATAATTCCTGCAGCGTCCTCTTTAAATGATGGGGCGCCTCATAAAGGATCATCGTGCGGGTTTCCGACGCCATTTCCTCCAGCACTTCCTTTTTTTCCTTCTTATCCGATGGCAGAAACCCTTCAAAACAAAACCGTCTGGTCGGCAGTCCGGAAAGCGTCAATGCCGTAATACATGCTGCCGGACCGGGCAGGGAGGTGACCGTGATCCCCTCTTCCTGACACATCCGCACAAGCACCTCCCCCGGATCCGAGATTGCCGGAGTTCCCGCATCCGTAATCAGTGCAATATCTTTTCCCTCTTTTAAACGGCTGATTAACTGGTATGCCTTTTCCGTCTTATTATATTCATGATAGCTGGTCATCGGTGTTTTGATGCCAAAATGCGTCAGAAGATGAATACTGTTCCTTGTATCTTCCGCCGCAATCACGTCCACCTGTTCCAGGGTTTCAAGCACTCTGGCGGTAATATCCCCAAGATTGCCGATAGGGGTTGCGCACAGGTATAATGTTCCGGGCATGTAAAGCTCCTTCCGTAAAAATTTATTTGCTTATAAAGCATAGCGTTGCATAAACCTCATTCACACACTAGAAAGCATAGCGTTGTGTATGCCTTATTCTTGCACTAAAAAGTATAGAGTTCCGTGATCTCCCGGGTGTAGACTCCCGGCGCTTCATTAATAATCAATGGCTTCTCCACCACCATGCCGGATTTTCCTCCCCGGACAGCCTCGATCAAGATCATATTTGGTTCCTGGTCCACATAAGGATAGACCATCCTAAGGCGTTTCGGCTCTAATCCGAAAGCCGACATAGTTCGCATGATCTCCGCCAGTCGAAAAGGGCGGTGTACCATATAAAGCCTTCCTCCCGGCTTCAATACTTTGGCAGAAGCCGCAATGACGTCCTCTAAGGTACAGCAGATCTCATGTCTTGCAATCGCCTTGTATTCGTTCGGATTGGCCAGACCATGTTCCGCGATCATGTACGGCGGATTGGTGGTAACTACTTCAAAAGAAGCAGGCGCGAATATACTGCCTGCCTCCTTGATATCTCCCGTAATGATCTCTATCCTGTCCTGAAGATCATTTAATAACACACTCCTGCGCGCCATATCTGCGCTTTCCTTTTGGATCTCCAGTCCGGTCAGATGTTCCGCTTCGGTCTTTGCGGAAAGCAGGATCGGGAGGATTCCGGTTCCTGTCCCCAAATCCAGGATATGGTCCCCTCTCTTTGCCTTAGCAAATCCAGACAAAAGTACTGCATCCATGCCAAAACAGAATTTTTCGGGATGCTGTATGATCTGATAATGGTTACGCTGCAGATCGTCAAGACGTTCTCCGTCTTTTAACTCAATTATCATTCAGCTTCGATTTTCCTCCCTTGGAATCCTCTCTTTCCAGTCGTTCCAGCTCTTTCAATTCTTCCGGTGAAAGATCCATCTTTTCCCTTCTGTGGCGGCGTTTAAATTTCAATTCCTCTACCGCGTATTCTTTGATCACTTTTTCATCATTTTCTTCCACAATGACCTTTACCCTCTGGCGCAGTACATTGACGCCGTGTACATCGCCCTCATCACCTTCCGGCGTAGTCACATGATCGCCGGGATTCGGTAGCTTCCGGTTTAACTCCTCGTACGTATCCTCCTCATGCTTTAAGCAACACATCAGCCTTCCGCAGACACCGGAGATCTTCGTAGGATTCAGGGAAAGCCCCTGCTCTTTTGCCATCTTTATCGAGACCGGAATAAATTCCGACAGATAAGAATGGCAGCACAACGATCTGCCGCAGTTGCCGATACCGCCCCTGATCTTCGTCTCATCCCTGACTCCGATCTGGCGCAGTTCGATCCTGGTGCGGAACACGCTTGCCAGATCCTTTACCAGCTCCCGAAAATCCACCCTGCCATCCGCTGTGAAATAAAACAATACTTTATTGTTATCAAACGTATATTCCGCATCGATCAGCTTCATTTCCAGACCATGCGCATGTATCTTTTCCAGACAGATCTTAAAAGCGTCCTTTTCCTTCTCCTTATTCTTTGCTGCCTGTTCATCGTCCTTTGGTGTCGCTATTCTAAGCACCGGTTTCAGCGGCTGAACCACCTTGTCATCCTCTACCTCTCTTGCATCTCCAACCACTGTACCATATTCGATTCCCCTTGCCGTCTCAACAATCACATGATTGCCCCTTATAATATCCAGATCGCCGGGTGCAAAAAAGTAAATCTTTCCGGCTGTGCGAAAACGCACTCCGACTATTTTTGTCATATTAATAACCTTACCTTTCTGTTTTAATTTTCCTTAATAGTCAGCAGCAAAAGCTCTATCGTCAGTTCCAGACTGACTTTCGAAGCAAGTCTGCTCTTCGCTTTTTCCAAGGCGTTGATCACTTCCTCGATCCCCTCGTAATCACTGTGCTGGGCAACCTTCTTAATACTCTGGATCTCGTCCCGAAAGATCAGATGATTCATATCGTGAGTCGCCTTAAACAACAGCACATCCCGATACCACACCGACATAATATCAAGATAATCGCTGATATCCAGCCCATCTTTCTTGATATCGTTGATTGCGTCCATGACTTCTGCCGTATCCATATCAAAGATATTTTTCATCAATGATAATGCCGCTTGTCTTATTTTATCAAAATCTTCGTTAGATGCAAGTGCTTTTGCCCTTCCAACATTTCCCCTTGCAAACGCGACACAGATCTCCGCGCGATAATCCGGAACTTTCAGATCGCGCATCAGGTATCTGCGCATCTCTTCATCCTGCACCGGCTTCATATGTAATACCACACAACGGCTGACGATCGTAGGAAGCATTGCCTCCATGGAAGCGGTCAGTAAAAGGAATATCGCATATGCAGGCGGCTCTTCAAGAGTCTTTAACAACGCGTTCTGCGCCTGCATCGTCATCTTTTCGGCATTCTCTATGATATAGATCTTATAACGGCTACTGTACGGCTTGATCAATACCGTGTTATTGATTTTGTCCCGTACGTCGTCCACACCGATCGTATTGGGCATATCATGACTCACTGCAATGATATCCGGATGATTACCCGATATCGCCTGCTTACAGGAGCGACATTCCTGACACGGTTCTCCCTCTTTTGCTTCCTCGCATTGTAACGCCTGTGCAAATATTTTGGCAACAAATTCCTTGCCGGAGCGCATTTCCCCATGAATCAAATATGCATGGGAAACTGTATTCTGCAGAATTGCCCCCTTTAACTGCTCCTTGATCTGCTCCTGTCCGATGATCTCAGAAAACAATGCCATACCCGATCACTCCCTTCTGTATTATATCCTGATGATACACTAATCATCCATGTCAGAGCAGCTTGCTGCGATGACACGCGATGAGAAATCCGCGCAGGCGGTTTCTCATCTGCGATCAAAGCAATTTGAGGCTCTGACTCAAATTGCTGATTGAAAAATAAGATATCAATCTTATTTTTCAATCTATATCCTACATAAACAAATCCAAAATCAATCCTCTGATCTCGCCTATTTTAGAAAGAATTTCCACATTATCTTTTTCGTCCTTTACCAAAGCCTGCGCCAATGCATCCAGATTCTCATCCACCAGCCTGATGATGCCGTAGACCCTGTGACGTCCCCGCCGGTCCAGAAAATTCTCTCTGGTAAATTCATGGGAATGATTTACGATCTCATTCATAAATTCTTTGATCAGACTCCGGTATTTCTTCATATCCCGGATATCTTTCTTCTTACTGATCTTTTCTCCCTGCTGTGTGATCTCATCCATCAGAGCGGTCAGCTTCTCCTGCAGTTCCCCCTCCTGAATATTGCTGACAAGCATGAATTTAAAGGAGCCGTCCGTCTCCTGTACCTTCTGCGCATGCTCCACCTGCACCGGTTGTGATAATTGATTGATTTTCAACTGATCCATATGTCATTCTTTTTACCCTACCGATCCGCACATCTATCAACAGTAGTCTGAAATAAATGTACGAATCTCTGCAAGGCACCTTTCCATCATATCATTGCAAAATCTTCTACTGATTTCCAGTCTTTCCAACTGTCCTTCGCTGAAATCTTCCGCATCCGCAAGGAATCTCCGACACATTTCCTGATACTTTGGCTCCTGTTGGATACGCTCCCTGTTCAACGCACGCTGCAGACGTTCCCCATCCTCCACTTCAATATAAATGGGAACAACCTGATCCTTTCCCAGGTATTCCCTTGTCTTTTCATAGGACTCCAATGTACCGATCATCAGATAATCACCCGATGAAAGATCGATCTGCCCATCATCCGCGGTAAAATAATACCAGTCTCCATGAACGGTATGGTAACAACGGGATTCGATCACTCTGCCCTGCGCTCTCATCTCATCAAGCCTGACTTTATCTACAAAATGATACGTTTCTCCCTCCTGCTCTCCCTGCCGGACCGGACGCGTCGTGTAAGGAATGACCAGCCTTAAACCAAGCGACCGGTCCCCTGCCAGAATCCTGTACAAAGTATCCTTGCCGCTGGCGCTTTTTCCCATGATATAGAATAATTTTCCCATGATCATACCTGTTTCTTTTGTTTTATACTATGAATTTTCAATCTATTTCTACGACCCGTATCATATTCGTATTGCCCGCAATGCCAAGGGGCAGTCCGGCCGTCAATACCACCTTGTCTCCATCCTGCACATAACCTGCCTCTTTGGCAACCTCCAAAGCCGTTTCAAACAGATGATCTTCCGAGTTGTCTTCCTTGATCAGGAAGGATTTCACGCCATACAAAAGATTCATCTGACGGCATACTTCCTGTGTCGTCGTAAATGCAATGATCGGACATGCCGGCTTATATCGCGAGATCTTTCCAGCTGTGAATCCTGACATCGTAACCGTCAGAATCGCCGCAGCGCCCACATCTGCCGCCGTTTCACAGGTAGCGTGTGAAATCGCATCTGTAATCCCCATCTGCAAGCCATATTCCGTCCGACGCATCCTCCCTGCATGGTTGATACTCTGCTCCGTCCGAAGCGCAATACGGGACATGGTCTCTACCGCTTCTACCGGATACTCTCCCGCTGCGCTTTCTCCGGAAAGCATGATCGCTGTCGTACCGTCAAAAATCGCGTTCGCTACGTCCGTCGTTTCCGCTCTGGTCGGACGGGGATTGCTTACCATGGATTCTAACATCTGCGTCGCCGTGATGACATGCTTTCCCTGTGCAACCGCCTTTTTGATCATCTCTTTCTGCAGGATCGGAATCTCCTCCATGGATACCTCAACACCCATATCTCCCCTTGCCACCATAACGCCGTCCGATACTTCCAGGATCTCATCCAGATTCTTGATGCCCTGCATATTCTCTATCTTGGAGATAATCTTTATCTCACTTTCATACTCATCCAGAATCTTACGGATCGCCAGCACATCCTCTTTACATCTAACAAAGGACGCCGCAATAAAATCATATTTCTGCTGCGCCGCAAAACGGATATCCGAATCATCCACCTCATTGATATACGGCATGGAAAGCTCTACACCCGGCACATTCACGCCCTTATGATTACTGACTTTGCCGCCGGTGATCACCTCACATATAATATCGGTATCCGTAATCTCTTTCACAACCATCTCTACTTTGCCGTCGTCGATCAGGATATGCGTTCCTACGGATACATCATTTTTCAGATTTTTATAGGTAATCGTGGCACGTTCCGCGGTTCCCATCATTTCCTCTGTGGTCAGGGTAAATTTCTGACCTCTTTGCAGGATCTCTTTACCGTTCGCAAAATCTCTCAGCCTGATCTCCGGTCCCTTGGTATCCATTAACATAGCAACCGGAAGCGCCAATTTTTCAGCCACTTTACGCACACGGTCTAACCGGTCTTTCTGATCCTGCTGCGTTCCATGGGAGAAATTAAATCTTGCAACATCCATACCCGCCAGCATCATCTTCTCCTGCATTTCCTCTTCCTCACAGGCGGGGCCTATCGTACATACAATTTTGGTTTTTCTAATTTCTTTCATTCCAATAACATCCTTTCTGGGTTATCACCTATCACATATACATAATAAACGGAACGCATCAGGCGCTTCCTCCCATAAAGCAATGCCATGCACCTCACATCCGCTGCTTCTGCTGTATTTTAATTCTTCAATTACCTGTTCTGTAATTCTCTCTCCCGGCACAAGCAGCGGCCGTCCGGGGGGATAGACCGCCACGATCCCCTGACTGATCCTTCCTATGGCATCTTTTGATGATATCCATTCTCCTTCCATCGCATCCGCCTCAGCAATCGTATAAACCGCCTCCGGCAGATCGCCTTTGCTTCTTTTCATAAGATACTTTTTAGTATTGTCTATTTTTTCCATATTATTATCGATCTCATGCAATGCTTCCGAAAGTCTCCGGTATCCTTCCTCCGTATCCATGATCGTAAGGATCAGCAGTACATAAACAGGCGTTGTCATCTCCGGTTGAAGATGATATTGCACCCTTAAAATATCGTATAATTCTCTTGCTGTCATATACTCCTGTTCAGGAATCAACATCAGTTTTCCCATCTCAGGAGCAACACAGTCCAACATGCCGTCAGGTGAAGATAAAGGAGTAAACGCGTCCACAATACGTATACGCTTTAAACCAGCTAAGGAGTCATGCAGTTTTTTTCGTTTCCGGTAAAAAGCTGCAAAAAACCTCTCTTTTGAGCTTTGAAGCATACAGATACATTCGTCGATACCTGCCATCAATATATAGGAAGGCGAGGTTGTCTGGAAAACAGAAAAATATCGTTCTACCTGACTGATCCTGACCCTGCTGCCATTGACATGTAACAGCGCTGTCTGCGTCGGTGACGGCAGCGTTTTATGAAGACTGTGAATCACAATATCCGCTCCCGCATCCACCGCATTTTCCGGCAGATAATCCGCCATACCGAAATGGGCTCCATGGGCAGCATCGACGATCAGCAGTCGGTTTCTCTTATGAAGTTCTTCCGCAATCTCCCGAAGCGGCATGGAAAATCCTTCATATGTAGGCGATGTCAAAAATACGGCTCCCGCCTCCGGATGCGCCTCTGCCATACGGATCACCTGATCAACCGTCACACCAAACTCCAATCCCGTCGCCGCATCCATCCCGGATGGCAGATAGATGCCATGCATCCCGCCAAGCAGAAGCGCATGATACGCGCTTTTATGGCTGCTGCGCATCATGATCAGACTGCCGCCCTGTGGTACTGCTGCCATAATCGCAATCAATACACCCACCGTACTTCCATTAACCAAAAAATAAGTATGTTCCGAATGATACAGCTGGGCAGCCCGCTCCATTGCTTCTTTTAAAATACCATCCGCTTGGTGCAGATCATCAAAGCCGTCTATTTCCGTAATATCCCGCTTATAGTATTCTTTCCAGAAACGTGTCGTTTCTTCACCCTCATACCGCTTATGTCCCGGCATATGATAGGGATAGGCGTCAGATTCGCCATATTCTGTTAACATGTCATCGATGATTCCCATATCTCCTACTGCACGCCATCCGTATGATTCCCGGATACCTCCGGATCCATATCGTTCTGGTTTTCTTCCTGCTGCTCTGCCCTATGGTCAGTCTCCTCCGTTGTGCCTTCTTCGTCTGTAATATCATTCTCTGTCGGAATTCCGTCCGCATTTACGTCCACGGATTCTCCTGTTTCACCAAGAGGCTCGTCAGCTTTACTATCGTCGATTTCTGTTCCACTGTTTCCTATTGTAATATTTCTTATATTGCTGTCATCTACATCTTCCGGATATTCCACAATCACATCTTCCGTTAAATAATAGCAAATGATGGGACAATCTTTATAAACGTAATCATACAGCCTGGCCGCAAATGCCGTTGGCAGATTGATACATCCATGAGATCCGCCTGTCAGATAGATATCCCCTCCAAAAAGAGTCCTCCACGACGCATCATGAAAACCAATATTTCCGTTAAACGGCATCCAATACTTCACATAAGAAACGTAGTCCCTTCCCCGCAGCGTTGCGTTTCTTGTTTTATAGGTCAATCCAAAGATTCCGGGCGGCGTCGTGCAGCCATTGGCCATATTGCCGGTCACACAGTCGCTTTCCAAAACAACCTCCCCCTGATCGATGATATAGACCCTCTGCGACGTCATATCCACCTCGATGTAGAAATCTCCGATCTCGTCACCCCACGAAACGCCTTCGCAGGAATAAAGAGGCTCCCGCGTATCAATAGTTCCTGATTTGATATCTTCGATCAAACGCTCTGTCTCGGCTGCGACATCCATCTTCCAACCAAATCCGCCTTTCGGAAGATTGATGACATAACCGTCAATCGTCGTAAAATTCATCCTATCATTATAGGTATCATATTCATCCGCTAATGCACTTAAGTATTCTTCTGCCGCCGTCTCATCGATCTTGATCGTATTGCCCCACTCCTGGATCCAACTTTCATAGACTGTAAAATCTACCACCTCTTCCTCCGGACCAAACTGATAGGTGATGGATGCCTGCATATATTTATTATAATACGCCAATTCCTCCAACAGTTCTTCATTGTCCGACATGATTTCCGGAAGAATGTAACAGCCATATTCATCCAGCCGAAGGATCTGTTCTTCCTTCTCAATAGAGGCACTCACCATTTCAAATACCTTATCCTGATCGATCCACGTCCCCGGTTTTTCCGATACTACTTCAAAACCGCCAAGCGCCTGATTGTATGTACCAATATAAGCATTTTGAGGGGCGACCATATTTTCCTCCTGTAAAAAAGGAATCTCCGACAGTTCCGCCCGCAGTTTATCTTCGTCATATTGGACCGTATAATCGATGAAATAAGGATTTATTCCAAACAACGCCCCCGGCCACAGCAGCGCATTCTGCTGCTCCTTGATCGTGTCCGCAGACTGAGCGTAATTACAGGAAAGCCCGATCTCCTCCGCGGAAATCACTGCGGATTCTCCATTTTTACTGTATATAACAATGGAATATCCATTCCATCTTTCCCGCAGGGCCTGATCCGCCTCTTCCGGCGTAACATTGGCATAAGGCACTCCATTGATGTAAGTATTTGCAAACAAATGGTCATTATAAAACAATGCCGCTCCAAGATAAAAAGCAAATAAAACGCCCACCATACCGGCAATACAAATATTCCTGATATGTACCCATGATATCTCTTCTGACGCTGCAGGTTTCTCAGCTTCAGGCGGATCAATTATTTCCAGTTCTTCTTTCCTCTCATTGTTCTGTTCTTCCATTGTCCTCGACCATACTTTCTAAAAAATCATTGTAATTAGTTTTTTCGTCAAATGCTCCAACACAGGTCAAAACAGTTACTTCAGCTGAAACGTAGATAATATTTCTTCCACGTAACAAGACATATCCATGTATTCCCTTGCGGCATACCCATCGTCCGGATCAACCTGCACATCGGAAGGGAATATCGCGAAATAAACCCCGGAAGCATCTTCTCCCAGCATTACATAATTAGGTACTTCCATCGCCACCCCTTTTTGCATACGGACGATCGTAAATAAAACTCCCATATAATTCTCGCTTGCGGCAGCTGAACAGTTAAAATGATATGCCCCGTTTTCCTGATAAATATGGGCGCGTTCTTCCCAATTTCCGGGAAGTTCTAAGGTATATTCATCCGATTCCCATTCCACGGCGTCATCTTTCCAATTTTCATACAGGTATGCCTCCTGATCCACGTAAAGCACCTGAATATTCATATCGATGATTTTTGGCGCCTGGCCCGATTCCTCCGTCCCCTGAACAAAATAATGGATCCATCCCAATTCCTCAGCAACCGCATCTTCACTATAATCATACAACACATAAGAAACCGTGACCATATTTAAGATACCGCCCATATTCCCAATGGATACGATCTCTCCACGCGGTCCCTCCAACCCCCAATCTCCGGCAAGCACCAGCATACCGCCTTCTCCGTCATTCAGACATATATTCCCTGTCTCATCCGGCGCATACATCATCGTATTGTTGTCTATAACTTCTCCAAACAAGAATTTTTCAGCCGCCTGCAATTGATCCGGACTAACATACAGATATCCTTCCGGCGCCGTATATTGAATACTATCTACATCCTCTGCCATGACGATTTCCGAAGAAATCTCCGGCAGGTAACCATAAGCCAGCGTAATTGCTGCCATCTGCGATTTTAAGACATCGTCAAAGGATTCCCTCTGATCCATTCGTCCTATCATATAAAGCCCCGCCCACTGTACCAGAGGATCGATCAGCGCTTCAGCTTCCGGCTGTGTCAGCAGAGATTCCTCCATCTCATATTCACCATCCGGGCGGAGTCCCTCCGGCATCGTTTCCCCTGTGCCTGCGTCCGTTTCTTCATTAACGGGAACATCTATTTCCACCAAATCTGCCGCTCCGACCCCCGATTCCGCGCCACTCTCTATATCAGGCGCATCTGTCTTTGAACACGCAGTCAGCAGGATCGCCTGCAGCGCCAGCAGCATAATTATGCTCATAAACGACCATCTTTTATTCTTCAAAGTATCAACCACACCTTTCTTATCTATATCTATAATCGCTATATCAATGTATCTACATCTGTTTACGCACGATCTTATATTCATCATCCGACTGGTAAAACGAACAGGCGGACATATTTCCCATCAGGAATCTTGCCATATCATCTTCGTCAAGATCCATATCACAGTAATAATATTCATACTCTTCATCATAGATATAATGATTACACGTATCGCAGTTTTCCATCTTTTTCAGCATCCTTCCGGGTTTTCCATATTTGCCCCCGCCTCCGCACTGTCCTATACACATCCTACCACTTTGGTTTTTGATCCTTATGGGTAAACTTCTTCATCTGCTCTTTATAATCATTCAGCTTATCTTCATAATATTGTCTGCCGCTTCCTTTTACTTTTCCACATTCTTCCAGTTCTTTTAAAGCATCTTCATATTCTTTCAGATTCATCTGCGCAGCATCTTTATAATTATTCTCAAAGTTCATCTGAATGCGGTTCAGAAGTTCGTTTAACTGTTTGTTGTTTCCCTTTTTTCTCAATAATATCATAGCAGCCTCTTTGAATGAATCGTACAGATTTTTCCAGTCAATCTATTTTTTTAACTGATGGATCAGGCGAAATACCTGCTTCACCGTCATATGGATATTCTGCCTTGCAGTTTCTTTATCCATTGCCTCTTCTTCACTCATAGGTCCCCGGCAGATACTAAAATAGGCATCCATACCTGCTTTGTTACAGGCTTCTGCGTCTTCAGAAGTTGCTCCCGTAAAGGCGATCACCAACGCGCCATGCTTTTTCGCCATCGCCGCCACACCTGCGGGAGCCTTACCCATTGCAGTCTGGGCATCCAATTTCCCCTCTCCGGTAATTACGATGTCGGCATCTTTGATCTCCTCATCCAGACCAAGCTTATCCAAAATATACGATATCCCTGCCCCCATCGTCGTATTCAAAAAGGTCAGAAACGCAAATCCCAAACCACCTGCCGCGCCGGCGCCTTCCGCCTCCGCAAAGTCTTTGCCCGTATCTCTGCGTATCACCTCCGCATACTGACACAGCCCTTGATCCATCAATGCAATCGTCTTATCACTCGCGCCCTTCTGGGGACCATAGATCGCGGAACTTCCCATCTCGCCGCATAAAGGATTGGTCACATCGCACATGATCGTAAAATGGCAATCCTTTAAAACCTCAGCCATATGGGAAGTATCTACCTTCGCCACCCGCATCATATCTCTGCCATAGATTCCTGTTTTCTTACCTTCGCTGTTATAAAAATCCACGCCAAGCGCCGTCAGCATACCCAGACCTCCGTCGTTGGTTGCGCTGCCTCCGATACCGATAATAAATTCCCGGCAGCCCTGTTCCGCAGCGTGCAGGATCATCTCTCCAACTCCGTAAGTCGTCGTATTCATCGGATTCTTGGAACGCTCTGACACCATGGTGATCCCGGCAACATTGGCCATTTCCATCACCGCAAGTTTTTCCTCCTCCAGAACACCATAATAGGACTGGACCTTTTCGCCCAAAGGTCCCGTCACTTCCACTTCCACTTCCTTTCCATGCATACAGGTCATCAACGCTTCGACCGTACCTTCTCCGCCATCCGCCAGCGGAAATATCTTTATTTCGGAAGCAACCCCGGTATCTTCTATTGCCTCCTTAATACAATTACCTGCTTCCAGGGAAGACATACATCCCTTAAACGAATCGATCGCAATAACAACTTTCATACCTTACCTCTTTTCTACTCTAATAACCATGCCTTTCCACAGTCTGCAAATTCTTGACAACGAAAAGCGTAAGCTTTTTGTTGTATGTTACCGCAGGCACAATAATTGCACACCGAATTTATTCGGTTTTGAAAAATCTTTGATTTTTCAATCTAATTCTTCCATACGATATATCATCGTTTCATAACTCAGCCTGCATCCCTCATAGATCTCCGCCGGAAGCAAAGCCCTTGCCACCAGCTTATCCTCCGCGTCTTCTCTTTCACATTCCAAAAGATGTGCGTAATCCCCGTCGATCCCTGTCACTGTGTACAACTTTTTTTCAAACATCATCCGTTATCCTCGCAATATGTATTTTTGTTTTCTGCTGCCTCCCGAATCATATCAGCCTTCTTACCGTCAAAATGCCCCGGTACTGCGCATTCGATATTTTAATTCCCGTCTTTACAGAACTTGCATGGACGATCATGCCATTGCCGATATAGATCGCCACATGTCCCGGATAGCAGATAATATCTCCCGGCTGCGCATTTTCATAGGCCACCTCGGTTCCGGCGCTCCGAAGGGAATAAGAAGTTCTCGGCACCGTATAACCAAATTCTTTATACACACTGAACACAAAACCGGAACAATCCGCCCCATTGGTAAGGCTTGTCCCGCCGGGCACATAAGGATTCCCGATAAACTGACAGGCAAACACCGCGATGGATTTTCCAAGATCACTGCCACTGGCCGCGTAAATGGAGGAAACATCATAAGTCACCGCATTGGTCGTCGTAACCCGTCCGCTGCCTGCGGAAGATGCCACCGAATCCTGTGCGGCACGCCTTGCCGCTTCTTCCGCTGCCCGCCGCGCTGCCTCTTCCGCCGCACGTCTGGCTTCTTCCTCTAATCTCGCAATCTCGGCATTCTGCTCCTCGATCCTCCGCGCATACGATGCCGCCAATGCCTCTGCATCGGCAATCTGCGCTGCATAGTCCTCGGAAAGCGCCTGAAGCTCTAAGATAACGCTCTCCATATAAGCCTGTTCTTCTTCATAATCTGCCTGAAGCGCAAGCAGTTCTTCCTGTTCCGCCTCCAATGCAACCCTGAGTTCTTCTACCTGCTCTATCGTCCTCTGATATTCCGCCAGCATATTCCTGTCGTATTCATACAGATCCTGCACATAATCCGCCTTAGTAAGCGCCTCGGAAAAACTTCCTGACTGCATCAGCATCGTGAGATAATCCGGCTCTCCCGCCTCATACATATACTGGATCCTGATCTTCATGGCCTCATATTGCTCGTTGGCTGTAGCCACCGCTTCTTCATATCTCGCTGTAGCCAGTACAATCTCCGCCTCTTTATCCTCTACCGCCTGCCGGATCACTTCTACTTCTGTCATCACCGTAACAAGCGCTTCATTGACCTGTTCAATCTCATCGATCACTTCATTCTGCTCCGCCGCCAGTTCCTCCAACGTTGCAGTCACCTCATCCAGTTCTTCCTGCGTCTCATCTCTTTCGTCTTTTATCTCATCGATCGAAGGATCCGCGTAGGACTCAAATGCATGTGAACACAATATTATGCAGAGGATAGTCGCTGCCACCCTAAAAGCCGTTTTTTTCACAGTCATCTCCTCCCAATCCTTATATCCGGTCACCAATCATTGCTATCACAGACATACATAAATATAATACCATATTTATAGCATGAAAAAAAGACTTTTTAATTGCACTTTTAAAGAAACAATGCTACAATGGGATAGTTAGGCAGGAGGTGATAGGATTGAGACCTATTTATATCGTACTGATAATCGTAGGCATCATTGCTGTTTTGCTGACCATTCTTTATTTTGTGGGAAGAAAACTGCAGAAAAAACAGGACGAACAGAAAGCTTTACTGGAAGCCAATAAACAGACCGTATCCCTATTGGTCATTGACAAAAAGCGAATGAAGTTAAAAGACGCGACGCTGCCCGCCGCCATCACCGAGCAGATACCGAAGATGTCCAAAAACCTCAAGGTTCCGCTGGTAAAAGTAAAAATCGGACCGCAGATCATGACGATGTTCTGTGACGAAGAAATTTTTGAACTCATCCCGGTAAAAAAAGAAGTTAAAGCTGAAATCAGCGGCATCTATATTGTCGGCGTCAAGGGCGTACACGGCACCGTAATCAAAAAAGAAGAAAAGAAAAAAGGTGTTTTCAAACGCGCTTTGGAAAAAGCCCAGGAAAAAGCCGGAGCAAAACCTATAAAATAACGCTTTGCGGAATCAGGATCGGAACAGTGCCGATCCTTTTTCTTTGGACGCAGCATCCAGAGAAATCTCACACTCCGCCATGGGCATATAATTGATCTCAAGCTGATAATTGATTTTTAAGTGTAGACAGTCTTTCTCCTGCGTAAAACTGATGTTATGGGTATATAAACCTATGGCAAGCGTCCCGTAAGCGGTCTGATAATTGGTCAGATTTTTTTTACCGGTTTCAAAAATCATATGTACATTGACGTCTCCCTTTTTTGTAAGTTCAACCACATCTTTTTTGATTTTAATGCGGCTGGATGTTTCATTACCGTCCTCATCCGTTTCTTCATATAAAAGATAATGCGTATCGTTTCGAAAGAAATATTCTCCTGCGGTAAAAACTTCCATTTCCTCCGCATCTTCTCCGCCACCTTCAAACCGGATTCCTTTTAACGCGATCAAAATATCTTTCGTCATGCTGTTGGTCCTCGCTTTTCTTAATATTGTCTATGTTTAATTCAGCCAGCTTATCGTAAACGTGATATCCTCCGCTTCATAGATACCCTCGTAAATCTCCTGTCCGGACATCTCGGCTGTCACGTCATTTCCCTCCTTGTCTGTCACGGAAACCGTATCTCCATTCCAGATAAAATCCGGGAATAACCATCCGAAAATAACCATTGCGGACAGTAGCATTTTTCCCAGCATTACCCGCCAGTATTTTTTACTCCCCTGCTCCCATACCGGCATTTCTTCATCACAAAACATTTTCCTCACCCATCCTATTCTATCATATGATCCGGAAATTGTCCGTTTCACCTTTCGGATATTGCTCCGACATTCTCCGTCAGATAGAGTATGGGCAAAAATCTGTTGTTTATTCAAGATGCAGCTTACGCGCTATCGCCGTCTCCTGATTCGTAATATGCAGCCGCATGATCTCGGCTGCTTTCTGCTTATCTTTGCATACAATGCTCTCAACCATGCTCCTGTGTTCTTCGATCAATTCTTCGTGTCTGTCCGCATCTTTTACATATTCATAACGGTAACGGTAAAATTGTTCCGAAAGATTGGACGTCATCTGCATCAGCCGGTCATTGCCGCTTGCCTCCACAATGATATCATGGAATCTTACATCCGCCTCCGCGATCTTAACTTCCTTTTTAGAATGGATAGCTTTTTCAAATTCCTCCATCGTCGTTTTCAACCGCTCTAACTGTTCCTCACTGATCCTGTCGCAGGCAAGCTTGATCGCAAGTTCTTCCAGCGCCGTTCTGACTTCCAAAACATCCTTTAGCCCTTTGGCCGTAATCTGGGAAACTTCAGCGCCGCAACGCGGCTTCATTACAACAAGTCCTTCCAGTTCCAGCATCCGGATCGCCTCTCTGATCGGCGTCCTGCTGACTCCCATCCGCTCTGCCAGCTGGACCTCCCGAAGACGCTCGCCGGGTTCTAATTCTCCTAGAAGGATCGCCTTGCGCAGCGTCTTAAAGACGACATCGCGTAAGGGAAGAAATTCATCTGCCGTGACCTGTAAAAAATCTTTCATTTATAGCCTCCATATTTCCAGGAAAGCACTGATGAAATCAGTGTTCCCCGAACGCCTCCGGTAAATGCGCACGGAAAATGTTTTCATCGGCATCTCCCTAACAGATGATACCCGCCGCCTGAATAAAAACCTGCGGATATTTCTGCCGCATCCGTTTTTCAGCTGCCACTGCTTTCTCCATCGTATCAAATACGCCAAACACTGTGGGACCACTGCCGCTCATCAGGGAACCGGCCGCGCCCACATCCAGCATCACTTCCTTCAATTCCCGAATCAACGGATATTTTTCAATGGTTACGGATTCCAAAACATTGCCCAGAAGCCCTGTCATCTCCGCCAGATCTTTCCGCCGCATCGCGTCAAGGATCTGTTCCGTATCCGGGTGCGTGACCTGTTCTAACCGAAGGTTTTCATAGACATATTTCGTGGATACTCCAATTGAGGGTTTTGCAATAACAATATACATCTCCGGCATCGTCCCGATGGGTGTTAATTTTTCTCCGATACCCTCCGCCAGAGCGGTCCCGCCCATAATGCAGAACGGCACATCCGCGCCCAGCTTTACGCCCAATTCCCGCAGTTCATCTTTACTATGTCCCAAGCCGAACAATTCATTCATCCCCATAAAAACCGCTGCCGCGTCAGTGCTTCCGCCGGCCAGTCCCGCGGCAACAGGAATCCGCTTTATAATATGAATATGTACTCCCTCTTTAATACCATCATGCTCCATCAGCAGTTTCGCCGCTTTGTAGGCAAGATTGCTCTGATCAAGCGGGACCGTATCACAATCCGAGGTCAGCGTGATCTGCAAACCATGATCCATTGTTTCTTCCTCGGTCAGTTCAATCGTATCATAAAGGTCAATCTGCTGCATCACGGAACGGAGCAGGTGATAACCGTTCTCCAGTTTCCCTACCACATCCAATCCTAAATTGATCTTCGCATATCCCTTTACTGTCACTTTCGCATCCATGAAATTTCTCCTTTTTACCTCTCTGCCACGCACGCAATATTCTATTTGTCATGATTCGATATATAATATAGTAT
>CAMWKA010000006.1 GCA_947174725.1 uncultured Lachnospiraceae bacterium
ACGAGATACGATATTGATTTTACGAAAGACTGAATACCATGACAAAAAATCGCTGAACCCCATGATTTTACGAGTGTTCAGGGATTTTAATTACTGCCGGCAGCGGGACTTGAACCCGCACGTGGTTGCCCACAACAGATTTTGAGTCTGCCTCGTCTGCCATTCCGACACGCCGGCTTAAGTTGATTATGAATCACAAACATGATAATAACATACTCCAAAAAATTTTACAACATTTTTTTGCATCTTAGTCTGTAATGTTGTAAAATAAGATATCATATAAGCGGAAGAAATGGGGAATATGGGATAGTGGGAAAGAAAGACAGAGTATCAACGATGGATTGTATCAACTATCGAATGAATATGCTGCCATATCTGAAGCATGAACTCAGCATAAAGAAAAGCCAAAAACTACTTTCACATGTGGAAGAATGTGCAGAGTGTAAAGAAGAATTAAAGGTGCAGTTCCTTGTAATGGAAGGTATGAAACGTCTGGAATATGGCAAAACATTTCATCTGGATGAAGATTTTGAAAAAAGTCTTAAGACCTCTGTCAGAGAATACAAGATGCGCGGCATATGGCAGAAACTGCTTCTATGCGTTCTGTATGGCGGGTGCGCGCTTGTGGCTCTGTTTTTATTAAAGGGGATTTTTCTGTAAGCGCTTTTCTTAAATGAAAATATGATAGAGCGGCAGAGCATCCTGATAAAATTGAGTATTTGAAAGATTGAGGATATGGAAAATATGGCAGATAAGCTTGTATTGATTGATGGACACAGTATATTAAACAGGGCGTATTATGGAGTCCCGCCGTTGACAAATGCGGCCGGACTTCATATCAATGCGATCTATGGATTTTTAAATATCATGTTTAAAATATTGGAAGAAGAACAGCCGGACTATCTGACGGTTGCCTTTGATGTGTCCGCGCCGACGTTCCGCCATGAAATTTATAAAGAATATAAAGGTACCAGAAAGCAGATGGATCCGGAGTTGAAGGAACAGGTCCCTGTTATGAAAGAAGTGCTTCAGGCGATGGGCGTGCTGATCATGGAGCAGGCAGGCCTGGAGGCGGATGATATCTTAGGCACATTGGCAAAGTCAGCGGAAAAAGAAGGCATGGAGGTTTCTCTGGTATCAGGAGACAGGGATCTTTTACAGATTGCCAGTGACCATATTAAGATCAGGATACCAAAGACAAAGGGCGGCAAGACGGAGGTCAAAGATTATTACGCAAAGGATGTGCTCGCGGAATATCAGGTGGATCCGCTTCAGTTTATAGACTTGAAGGCATTGATGGGAGATGCTTCGGATAATATACCTGGTGTGCCCAAAGTCGGACAGAAGACGGCAGAGAAGCTGATGGTAGAGTATGGTTCCCTGGAGCAGATCTATGCGCATGTGGAAGAGATCTCCATGAAAGCGGTCAGGGAGAGCCTGATTGAGCATAGGGATCTGGCGGATCTGAGTAAGGTATTGGCGACGATCAATGTTTCCGCTGAGCTTTCTTATCAGTGGGAGGACGCAAAGCTTGGGAATCTTTATACAAAAGAGGCATATCAGAAATTTGTGGAACTGGGATTCCGCAGTATGTTGTCAAGATTTGACGGGGCTGGGATCACAGAAGAAGACGCGGGGGCACTGGTTAGTGAGGAGGCGTTTATCAGGATTACCGGGGCAAAGGAGGCGCACGCCGCTTTTGAGAAGGCTGTTAAAGCAGGACAGGCAGGCGTCAGGGTATGGTTTGTTGAAGAAAAGACCGGTGGACAGCAGCTTTCCTTATTTGATGAGGTGACGGAAGAGAAAAAACGGCTGATCGCTGCGCTGGCAGTATCAAAGGATGAGGTTTATTATCTGGATTCCGCATTGCTGGAGGAAGGAGAGCTTGTCGGGCAGCTGCGTCATTTATATCAGAAAAATGTACGCATGGCGACCTATGCGGTCAAAGAGTTATATGACGTTCTTGAGATAGAGAAAGGCGGAGCAGAGGAGGCATCGTCTCATTTCTTTGATATCCAGCTGGCGGCGTATCTTTTGAATCCTTTAAAAAGCGATTATCGGACGGGAGATATTGTCGGATTATGCAGTGGCAGCATGCTTCAGGATTATGAACAGAGATTTGGGAAGACGGCATTAGAAACGGTGATAAAAGAAAAGGAAGAAGAATTTTTGATATATGCGTGTTCGGAGGCATATGCGGCATTGTATTGCATGCCGGAACTGATAAAGCGCCTGCAGGAGCAGGAAATGTATTCCTTGTTTTGTGATGTGGAGATGCCGTTGTCCTATGTATTATACCGTATGGAAGCGGAGGGCGTGCGGGTAAATCCAAGCGCGCTGCACAGATACGGGGAAGAACTTGCGGAGAGTATTGCCTGTCTGGAAGAAAAGATTTACGCGGCAGTAGGACATGAATTTAATATCAATTCGCCGAAGCAGCTTGGGGAAATATTATTTGGTGAGATGGGACTGCCGGGAGGCAAGAAGACAAAAACGGGATATTCCACCTCTGCGGATGTATTGGAGAAACTGGCGCCGGAACAGCCTGTGATCAGGGATATTCTGGAATATAGGACCCTGACAAAGCTGAAATCGACCTATGCGGATGGACTTTCGGTCTTTATCAAGGAAGACGACCGGATCCATACGAATTTTAACCAGACCATCACGGCAACGGGAAGGATCAGCTCTACGGAACCCAATCTGCAGAATATTCCCATGCGTATGGAGATCGGCAGAAAGATCAGGAAGGTGTTTATTCCGAAAGAGGGATGTGTGTTTGTGGATGCTGATTATTCGCAGATCGAGCTGCGTATTCTGGCGTCTCTGGCGGAGGATGAAGAACTGATCGCGGCTTACCGGGAAAATCAGGACATCCACAGAAGTACAGCTTCTAAAGTATTTCATGTGCCGTTTGAGGAAGTGACGGATCTGCAGCGGCGTAACGCGAAAGCGGTCAATTTTGGAATCGTCTATGGCATCAGTTCCTTTGGTCTTAGTCAGGATCTTTCCATTTCCAAAAAAGAAGCGCAGCAGTATATAGAAGATTATTTTGCCATGTATCCTGCCGTACATGCATATCTGGAATCGGCTAAGGAACATGCAAAGAAGACAGGGTATTCCGTTACGGCATTTGGCAGGAGAAGACCGATCCCGGAACTGAAAAACAGCAATTTTATGCAGAGATCCTTTGGAGAACGGGTGGCGATGAACGCGCCGATCCAAGGGACTGCGGCGGATGTGATCAAGATAGCCATGATCAAAGTATATGACAGACTGTTGAAAGAGGGACTGGAGGCAAGGATGATATTGCAGATCCATGATGAGCTTTTGATCGAGGCACCGGAGAAGGAAAAAGAGATGGTAATGGCGATTTTGGAAGAAGAAATGTCTGGCGCAGCGGATTTCCCGGTGAAATTGGAAGTGGATGCACACTGGGGGACAGATTGGTACGAAGCAAAATAGTGTGAGAAGGACATGGAAGAGGAATATGAAATCGATAGGTATTACCGGCGGGGTAGGATCAGGAAAGACAGAGGTGCTGACTTTTATTACAAAAAATTACGATGCCAGAGTGATCGTGGCGGATATTGCGTCGAAGGAGCTGGAGCAGCCGGGGCAGCCCTGCTATCATAAACTGGTGGAAGCATTGGGAAATGGGATTCTGGATGCAGAAGGGCTGATAGACGCAAAGACGCTGGCCGGACTGATCTTTTCAGATGCAACGGCGCTTGCGCAGGTCAACGCAATCGTTCATCCGGCAGTGAAGCGTTATATACTGGGAGCAATGGAAGAAGAACGTAAAAAGGGTACGGAGTATTTTGTGGTAGAAGCCGCCCTGCTGATTGAAGAAGATTATCAAGACATTTTGGACGAAATGTGGTATATTTATGTAAGTGAGCCGGTAAGAAGGAAACGGCTGAAGGAGAGCAGGGGGTATTCGGATCAGAAGATCGACAGCATCATGGCTGCACAGAAGTCGGATGCGGAATTCAGGACGGTCTGCGATCATGTGATAGATAATAATGATTCCATTGAGAAAATGCAGAAGCAGGTGGAGGCATTATTGACAGTAGATATCTAAAATATTCTTTAAAATTTTAAGAAAGCATGAGAGTTGAAAAATGGGCAATGAAATGAAACCGCAGGGTCAGCTGGTATTTGGATTGGATATCGGAACAAGGAGTATCGTGGGTACCGTGGGTTACCGGGAAGGGGATCACTTTATCGTTGCGGCGCAGGTGTCCAAGGAACATGAGACGCGCGCAATGCTGGATGGTCAGATCCATGATATCGGACAGGTGGGCAATACGATCACACAGGTGAAGCGTGCTTTGGAGAAGAAACTTTCCGTGAAGCTGACGGACGTCTGTATTGCAGCCGCAGGCCGTGTGTTGCTTACCTTTGAGACCAGTGTTACATGGGAGTTTGAAAAGGAGAGGGTAGTTACGCCGGAGGAAATTGTCGGACTGACTTCACTTGGAATCGAAAAGGCATATGAGAAGCTGCAGGAAACGAACGATTCCGATATGAAATTTTATTGTGTTGGCAATTCTGTCATCCGGTATTATCTGAATGGCTATCCGATTAGCAATCTGGAAAATCATAAGGCAAAAAATATCGGGGCGGATATCATCGCCACATTTTTGCCGGATGATGTTGTAGACGGACTTTACCGCGCAGTCGAGCTGGCGGGTTTAACTGTTGTGAATATGACATTGGAGCCGATTGCCGCCATGACGGTGGCGATCCCGCAGATGTATCGGATGCTGAATATTGCGCTGGTAGATGTGGGGGCAGGCACTTCAGATATCTGTATCACAAAGGATGGGTGTATCGTGGCATACGGCATGATCCCCTGCGCAGGCGACAAACTGACGGAAGTGGTGGCAAATGAGTGTCTGGTAGATTTTGAAACAGCCGAGAAGATCAAGCGGGGCAGCGGAGCAGAGGTAAAGTATAAGGATATTATGGGATTGCAGCAGTCCATTACCAAGCAGCGTGTCCTGAAGATGCTGTCAGGACAAATCGACCAGATGGCTAAGCTGGTATCGGATAAAATCAAGGAATTAAACGGTGGCAAAGCGGTTAGTGCGGTATTTATCGTAGGCGGCGGCGGTAAGATCACCGGTTATACGGAAAAGCTGGCAGAGCATCTTGGTATCCAGAAAGAAAGAGTAGCGCTTCGAGGGGAAGAAGTGATGCAGGCAATTACATTTCAGGAAAAAATCAAGAAGGATTCCCTGTTGGTAACGCCGATCGGTATCTGCCTGAATTATTATGACCAGAATAACAATTTTATCTATGTAACATTTAATGAGGAGCATATCAAGCTTTATGATAACAGCAATCTGGCCATTGTTGACGCTGCGATGCAGGCTGATTTTCCGAATGATAAGCTGTTCCCGAAGCGGGGGCGCGAGATCGCGTATACTTTGAACGGCAAGAAGAAGATATGCCGCGGTGAATTTGGTGAAGCAGCAAAGATCTTATTGAATGGTGAGGAGGCGGATCTTTATAGTGAGATCCATGCCAATGACGTCATTGTGGTAGAGGAGTCTACTGCCGGTAATCCTGCCGCCATATCATTGGGACAACTGCCGGAGTTCAAGTCACAGATCAGTATTCAAGTGAATGGAAATAGGGTGACGCTTCCGAAGTATGCTTCCGTCAACGGCAGGTTGGAAAATGAATATTACGATATCCAAAATGGCGATAAGATAGAAATGTTAAACTATTATACGGTTGCGCAGATCAGGGAATTTATGGATGTTACTTTAGATATGAATATGGCAGTTTATGTCAATAATGAGCATGCGGAAGATGATACAAAGGTTTATGAAAATTTCAGTATCCGAATGGCTCTGGAAGAGGAAATCAGAAGGAAGGAGCCAGAGGAGGAAGAAATCCCAGAGGATGAACCAGAGGAGGAAGAAATCAGAAAGGATGAGCCGGAGGAGGAAGAAATCAGAAGGGATGAGCCGGCGGTATCCATCGGTGTGCTTGTTAATTCCAAACCGATTGTTTTACAGGGAAAAGCATCTTATGTGTTTGTAGATATCTTTGATTACATAGATTTTGATCTGAGTACGGTTCAGGGGAAGAACCTGATTACAAATGTCAATGGCAAAAAAGCGGAATACATGGAACCGTTATATGACGGGGCGGTCATTGAAGTATATTGGGAAGAATGATCCTTGGTAATGAAATGGTTCTCAGGAAATAACGATTGAGAAGAGGTATATAATACATGCGTATGAAAAGTCTGGCCAGCGGGAGCAGCGGTAATGCGATTTATGTTGGCTCTGAAACGACACATCTGCTGGTGGATGTCGGGATCAGCGGAAAACGGATCGAGGAAGGGCTGGGGCAGCTGGATCTTACCTGTAAAGATCTGGATGCCATTCTGGTTACCCATGAACACAGTGACCATATCGGAGGGCTGGGTGTGATCAGCAGACGGTATGATATTCCAATCTATACCACCAGAGGAACGATGGAGGGGATCCATGAAGGGCGTAACCATAAAATGGTAGGGGAGATTGACACTTCCCTGTTTCAGATCATACAGCCGGATGAGCGTTTTACGATAAAGGATATTTCCATTCAGCCTATCAGGATTTCCCATGATGCAAAAGAACCGGTGGCTTTCAAATTTGCATATGGCAGTCAGAAGGCTGCGGTCATGACGGATCTGGGTGTATATGATGACTATATTCTGGGCAATCTGCAGGGATTAGACGCTGTATTTCTGGAAGCCAATCATGATGTCAGGATGCTGCAGATGGGGAGATATCCGTATCCTTTAAAACAGCGTATCTTGGGAAAGCGGGGACATCTGTCCAATGAAACATCGGGCAGGCTTCTTTCAGGGATTCTCCATGATCACATGAAACATGTGGTATTAAGTCATTTAAGTCAGGAGAATAATCTTCCGGAGCTTGCATATGAGGCGGTCCGGCTGGAGATTACAGCGTCAGATACGCCGTATAAAGGAGACGACTTTGAAATCATGGTGGCTGACCGCTATCAGTCCTCCTGTCTGATCAACATCTGACTGAATATTTTGTTGGAAAGTAAATTATATGATTGTAAAAATAGCAAATTTGTTTTATGATATAAAAGAATAGTCTGCGAAAGCTTTATTTAGATTATGTAGAACAGGAGAGAAAGGGTGGATATTAGCATGGGTGAAAACGGTGTACAAACGGAAAGGACAGGAATACATATTGGAAGAAGAAGTAAGCTTCCCTTTTTCCGGTCGATGCTTGGACAGATTTCCGTAACGATCGTGCTGGTGGTAATTATTACAGCAGTAGTGAATCTTTTGGTTATTATTCCCAATGTGGAGAGGATCATTAAAGAACAGACACAGAACTATATCTATGATATGACGGAAGCTTATGGCGAGAAAATGACGGAAACATATGCGATGCTGGGTGAGGCGGCTTTCGAGTATGATATAATGTCGGCAATGTTTGCCGAAGCCGGTTTAGAGGGCGTAGATTCCAGTTATGTCTATATTGTGGAAGCGGATGGTACGATGCTTTTCCATCCGACAGAGGAGAAGGTCGGTCAGCCGGTGGAGAACGAGGTAGTCAAGGGTGTGGTTGAACAGCTTTCCAAAGGGAAGATTCCTGCTGCTGAAGTAGTGGAATATCTGTTTAAGGGTGTTACCAAATATGCCGGATATTATGTCAATCCAACAGGGGAATTTATTCTGGTATTGACAGCGGATGAGGATGAGATGTTTAAGCCGATCGATGATATGACAATACAGGCGGTCATCGGATCGCTGATCGCGCTTGTGATTTGTTCTGCGGTCGGCATTATGATTCCCTGGAAGATTGTGAAGTCGATTGAAAAAACCACAGGAGTTGTCAATCAGATCGCCGATATGGATTTCCGGGAAACGCCGGAAGAGGCAAAGCTGGTTCTGCGTAAGGATGAATCCGGTGAGATCAGCCGTGCGATCAGAGATCTGCGTGGAAGTCTGGTGGAGGTTGTCGGTAATCTTCAAAATCAGACACAGCAGTTGTATTATGCTTCCGATGAATTGAGTAAAAACGCGTCTGAGACGGTGGAGACGGTAGGACAGGTTGAACACGCGGTTCAGGAGATCGCTGCCGGCGCTTCAAGTCAGGCAGACGAGACACAGCAGGCTACAGAGCATGTTATCGTCATGGGCGAGATGGTAGAGGACACTACCCGGGAAGTCAATACACTCCATGGAACAATGGAAGAAATGGGTAAGGCGGGCGAAACGGCTGCGGATAAGCTTCATCAGTTAGAAGAGATCAATGCGAGAGCGAAAGCTTCACTGGATGATATCTATGAGCAGACCAATACCACCAACCATTCAGCATTGAAGATTCAGGAAGTTATCGGAATTATCACAGAGATTGCGGAGGAGACCAATCTGCTTTCCCTGAATGCTTCCATAGAGGCTGCCCGTGCGGGAGAACAGGGACGTGGATTTGCTGTTGTTGCATCACAGATCCAGAAGCTGGCGGAGCAGTCCAACGAGTCTGCAAGGAAGATCGAGGAGATCGTTACTTATCTGATTAGTGATTCCAAACAGGCTGTAGAGACGATGGATGAAGTAAAAGGCATTATGGACGAACAGATCAATTTTGTGACCGAGACAGCGGATATCTTTAGAAATCTGCAGAGTGAGATCGGCGGATCGATCAATAAGATCGATCAGATTTCCACCAGAACGGCGCATCTTGATAAAGAAAGAACGGGCGTAGTAGATGTGGTACAGAATCTGACAGCCATCGCTGAGGAAAACGCGGCAAGTACCGAAGAAACGTCGGCTTCCGTAGTGGCAGTTGGAGATATCATGACACAGGTGTCCAAGAACGCGTTTACCTTAAAGGAGATCGCGGACAATCTGGATGCAGCTATGAAGAAGTTTGTCATCTAAGCTTGTGATTGAAAGGTATTAAGATATGAAAAAAACGATCATTACCGTAGTAGGCAAGGATACGGTTGGCATTATTGCCAAGGTGTGTACTTACCTTGCAAATAACAGGGTGAATATCTTAGATATTTCACAGACCATCGTACAGGACTATTTCAATATGATGATGATTGCGGATATTATGGATTCCGCCAAGCCGTTTGATGTAATCTCGGATGAGCTTGCCCAGATTGGGGAAGAGATCGGCGTCATAGTGAGATGTCAGAGGGAAGAAATTTTTGATTCCATGCATCGAATTTAATTTCGTATTAACATTAAAAATGATGGAAGAGAGCAGTCTTAGTCAAAATAGAATTATTTTGGCTAAGACTTCGCTTTGGAATGGAGACTAAAATGATCAATATTTATGAAGTTGCCGAGACAAACCAGATGATTGAGAAGGAAAATCTTGATGTGCGGACGATCACATTGGGAATCAGCCTTCTGGACTGCATTGATGCAGATCTTACAAAATTAAAAGATAACATTTACCAGAAGATCACCAATACGGCGAAAGATCTTGTGAAGACAGGGAAAGAGATTGAGAAAAAATACGCGATCCCCATTGTAAATAAGAGGATCTCAGTAACACCGATCGCGCTTGTGGCAGGCGCCGCCTGTAAGACGGAAGAGGAATTTGCATCCATAGCCGAGCTGCTGGATCTGGCGGCAAAGGAAGTGGGGGTCAACTTTATCGGCGGATATTCGGCACTGGTGTCAAAAGGGATGACAAAGGCGGATGAACTTATGATCCGTTCGATCCCGCTGGCATTGTCTAAGACAGACAGAGTGTGTAGTTCGGTAAATCTGGGTTCCACCAGAACAGGCATCAATATGGATGCCGTCAGACTGATGGGGGAGATCATTAAAAAGACAGCCGAATGTACTAAGGAGAAGGATTCTTTAGGATGCGCGAAACTGGTGGTATTCTGCAATGCTCCGGATGATAATCCGTTCATGGCCGGCGCGTTTCATGGAGTGACGGAAGCGGATGCGGTCATCAACGTCGGGGTCAGCGGTCCCGGCGTGGTAAAGACTGCTTTGGAAAAAGTGCGGGGCGAGAGTTTTGAAGTCCTGTGTGAGACGATCAAGAAGACGGCGTTTAAAGTGACCAGAGTAGGACAGCTGGTTGCGAAGGAGGCGTCTGAAAAGCTTGGGATTCCGTTTGGAATTGTCGATCTCTCATTGGCTCCGACACCTGCAGTGGGAGACAGTGTTGCAGATATTCTATGTGAGATCGGTTTGGAATATGCGGGAGCGCCGGGGACGACAGCAGCTTTGGCGTTGTTAAATGATCAGGTCAAAAAAGGCGGTGTGATGGCATCGTCTTATGTAGGAGGGTTAAGCGGCGCGTTTATCCCGGTCAGTGAAGATCAGGGGATGATCGACGCGGTAAAAGCAGGGGCTTTGACTCTGGAAAAATTGGAAGCCATGACATGCGTCTGCTCCGTGGGACTGGATATGATTGCCATACCGGGGGATACCAAAGCATCAACCATTTCAGGTATCATTGCGGATGAGATGGCGATCGGTATGGTAAATCAAAAGACCACGGCGGTACGACTGATCCCGGTGATCGGAAAAGGCGTGGGAGAGACAGTGGAATTTGGCGGCCTGCTTGGATATGCTCCGATTATGCCGGTCAACCCACATTCCTGCGATGCGTTTATCCAAAGGAAAGGACGTATTCCTGCCCCGATCCATAGTTTTAAAAATTAAAAGATGATGAGCGCGAAGCGATTATGACGGGCTGACGGTATTCTCCGGGAAATTCGGCGGTCTCTTTATTGATAAGGGAAAGCTGTTGGTACAGATTGGAGGCAGCAATATCTTTCTCCAATAAAGAAAGCTGATCTTTCTGCAATATATTTTTGGCGTCGGCAAGTTTGGTAATGATAGGGCATTTAGAAGAGGTCTTGATCATATTCATTAATGGAGATGCTTCTTTGCAGAACCCTAGCAGACGCAGATAAGCGCAATATTCATATTTTATTAAAAGATCTACATCACTTTTTTTGATAGAAAGAAGGATATGGAGCAATGCGCGGTTGATATGCGTCATGGCAATGTCCTTTGTTTTTAAACTGTTTCTGAATTCCAAAAGATCGGCAGGTCTTTTTTGAAAAAGGGCGTTTTGGATTTTGTCTGCCAGATCGCCATAAATATCAAAGTAATCGGTCAGATCTTCTGAGGGATGCATTATAAAATGGTAGAATAACAGATCGGAAATGGAACGAAATTCCAGATAGCGGTGGCTGGTATAATACTCTCTGATGATTGGCAGGGTACAATCCGGCACAAGGCCGGATAACCTATGCAGCAGATCTGCCTTAGTTTCTCCCTGCGATGATTGGGAATGGACAGCAGCGTCGTATGGAAAGGATACATCGGAAAGGGAGTGGAGTAACGGTCTCAGTGCCGTTGCGCTGCAAAAAGTACCCTCCTGTGGCTCCGTATCATGATAACCTGCTCCCTGCCGTTGGACCGTAATTGGTTTTATTGGGGAATGAAAATAGTTCAGCGCCCGAAGATACTCGATCCCAAGGATATTGTTGGGGAGCTCTGTGCCAAGGGATCCGTTGGAGGAAAACTGTCGTATGTTGGAATGATTTGAACGAAAATTATTTCCAGCCAGTTTCCGTAATTCATCCAGATCGCCGGATTCGCTGCCGAAGCACAGATAATCAACAACGCCGAGAGCATCCAATGCCGCGACAGCGCCTCTTGCAAAATATTCGGCACTTCCTGTTGCGACGGTGACCGGAAGTTCAAAGACGGCGTCAGCACCGGCTGAGATAGCGGCTTTGACCCGGCAGTATTTATCCATGCATGCCGGTTCACCCCGCTGCACATAATCTCCGCTCATGACGATGATAAGATAGTCGGCATGCGTAAGAAGCCTCGCCTGTTCTAACAGATAGGCGTGGCCATTGTGAAACGGATTAAATTCCGCTATGACGCCGCATACGATCATCTGGTTTTCCTCGCTTATTGATAATATCATTAAATGTAACATAGGCAGAAAAAAAGTACAAGTATTATTGAATGGAAGAAGATTATGCTATATAATAGCAGTAACATATGCTTTAAATATAGAATATCTGTCTGCGGAATTCCGCCAAGATGTTGGAAAGATGCAGATGTTTATGGATTGGGGTAGGAAAGGAGAGAGGGTATGTCATATATTGATATCATCAAAGATAAGGCGAGGGCGGATAAGAAAACCATTGTTCTGCCGGAAACGACGGATAAGAGGACGCTGATCGCGGCAGCGCATGTGATTGAGGAGAATATTGCCAATATCATTATGGTGGGTAAAGAAGAAAAGATTTTAGACGGCGCCGGATGGCTGGAGATCGACCTGAGTAAGGTGAAAGTGATCGATCCGGAGAAGACGGAGCGGTTGGACGATTACATAGAGCTTTTGTATGAAACCAGAAAAGAAAAAGGAATGACACCGGAAAAGGCGAGAGAGATCCTGCTATCGGATTATCTGACATTTGGAGTTGTCATGGTAAAGGCGGGAGATGCGGATGGCATGGTAGCCGGTTGCTGTCATGCGACAGCAGATGTTCTGAGACCTTCCCTGCAGATCCTCAGGACGGCGCCCGGTACAAAGCTGGTATCCGGATTTTTCATTATTGATGTTCCGAATTGTCAGTATGGTGAAAATGGAACATTCCTGTTTTCAGACTGTGGATTGAATCAGGATCCGACGGCAGAGGAGCTGGCAGCGATTGCTGATTCATCGGCAAAGAGTTTTCATAATCTTGTGGGAGCCAACCCTGTGATTGCGTTATTATCACATTCTACGAAAGGAAGTGCGAAACACCCTCTGGTAGATAAAGTGATCGAGGCAACAAGAATCGCGCATGAGCAGTATCCGGAATTGGTGCTGGATGGTGAATTGCAGACAGACGCGGCGATCGTGCCGAAGGTTGCCAAGACAAAAGCGCCGGACAGCGATATTGCCGGCAAGGCCAATGTTCTGGTGTTCCCTAATCTATATTGCGGCAATATTGCATACAAATTGGTAGAACGTCTGGCCAATGCAGACGCTTACGGTCCGATGCTGCAGGGAATTGCAAGACCGGTCAATGATCTTTCCCGAGGCTGCAGCTGGGAAGACATTGTGGGTGTTGTGGCGCTGACGGCGGTACAGGCGCAGCATATAGAATCTTGATATATAGTTTGATTAGTGCTTTTAGTATGGGATATATTATAATATGAAACATGCTTGTATGGGATTGTCCATCAGCAGGAAAGGAACGGAAAAAGGTTATGAATTTGAAAAACAAAGGAAGCTATTACGGAATCCTCGGCATACTTGTATTATCAGGCGCGCTGTTGTTGTATTCTGTAGGCGTCCGTGCGGCCAATGGTGGAAAACTGACCGATGAGGTAGATCATACGGAAGATTCGTTTGAAGATCTGGCTTTTTTTGATGATGTGACGGAGGAAGAATTTGATGACCTTACGGCCAGGATCGAAGCGGCGATTGCGGATATAGATAATGCGGATCAGGTGGACGCGCTGATTGACGAGATGGAGGATATGGCGCGCAGAACGATGGCCAATGATGTCATTGCCAATATTTATGCTACGCTGGATGCGGAGAATCAGGAGTATGATGATCTGGTAACGTATTATGAAGAACTTGCAATAGATCTCAATGATAAGATCCAGCAGAACTATAGACTGATTGCGGAGTCAGAATGTGCTGAGACGCTCCATGAAAGAGTGGAGGATGAAGAAGAATGGCAGGAGATTCTGGAATATGAGCCTATGACGGATGAGCAGAAGGATCTGGAGAATCGTGAGACAGAACTTTCTCTGAAATATGATGAGCTTTATATTGCCGAATACACAGTCAATATCAATGGTGTTGATTATGATATGGATACTATTACTGAGGCTTATCAAAACGGAACTATAACGGTCAATGAATATTTTGGCGGATATGCGGATCTCTTGGAACAGCGGAATCAGGCGTTGGGCGATCTGTTTTTGGAACTTGTTGACGTACGTACACAGCTTGCCCAGAGTTATGGCTATGATAATTATGCGGACTATGCCTATGAAGAGATTTACGACCGGGATTATACGCCGGAAGATCTGGAAGAGTACAGACGGCAGGTCATTGAATATATGGTGCCGCTGGAGCATGATTTATATGATATGTTGATGGGAGATCCATCTTTTGACGCTATGTGGGATGCTGAGATGTCAGAGCAGGAGTGCCTTGATAATCTTGAACGGTTTCTTCCTGAGATTTCAGATGATATGATGATTTCCTACAGGTATATGGTGGATCACGGTATGTGCGATCTTTCAGTTGATGAGCAGAAGGCGCCGGGCGGATATACAACGCAGATCTATGTGTATAACGCGCCGTTTATGTTCAATTGCGCAGACGGAACGATCAGCGATATGGGAACGCTGGTCCATGAGTTTGGACATTATAATCAGATGTACTTTGCGTCAGAAGATGAATGGAAGTATTCTTATAATAATCTTGATGTTGCGGAAATCCATTCCCAGGGACTGGAATTACTTTTCCTGGATTACAGCGAAGATATTTATGGAGAGAACGCTTATGCCGTCGATCTGTATACACTGATGAATATGGCGTATTCCTGCGTGGAAGGTGTGAAAGAAGATGCTTTCCAGTACGAGGTATACAGTAATCCGGAGGGATTGACGATTGAAAAGCTGAATGAAATTTATTATAACTGTTGTGAGGAATATGGTGCGCTGGATTTTCAAAATAGTTATTATCTGGGAATGTATGGATTTATGGATTCTGATGAAATTACGGAATGGGTAGAGATTCCACATACGTTCCAGTCGCCTTTGTATTATGTCAGCTATTCGGTTTCCATGGCTGCGGTGGAGGAACTGTGGGATGTGATATTAGATGACAGGGAAGAAGGCATCAATGTATATCTTGATTTGGTAGAGAAAGGGTTGGTGGATTCTTATACAGATGTTTTAGCAGATACAGGACTGAATAATCCTATCGAAAATCCAAGATTTGAAGTTTATGCCAATAATGTCCGGTATTATCTGGGACTACAGGAGAGCAGGGATCCGGCTGAGGAGGCAGATAGCGGAGAGGTCGTACAGGAAACGGAGGAAGATGACAAGCCGGATCCGGCAGTGGATGATAGGGAAGAAGATGACCGTGATTCCGGAAGAGACCGCGATGATGATGACGACAGGGATCGCGATAAGAAAGAAGACAACAACACTGCTTTGATCATTGTACTGGCAGTCGGCGGGGTAATGCTGCTGTTAATCATTGTGGTGATCATTGTGCTGGTATCTTCTGATAAAAAGGCAAAGAAACAGGCTGCGATGCAGAACACACCGCAGACACCGGGGATTCCACCGGTTCAGAATACGACGCCTCAGACGGGTGGTATTCCGCCGGTACCGCCAATACCTCCTGTGCCGCCGGTACCGTCTGCACCAGAGGTTTTATCAGAACAGACTCCGACGGGACCGCAGGATGCTCCGGCTGAGCAGACTCCGGCAGAACCGCAGGATACTCCGGCTGAGCAGATTCCGGCAGAACCGCAGGATACTTCAACCGGACAGATGCCGGAGCAGGCAGGAAGCGGAGAGGATCATGCGGCACAGAACAAAGAACAGTAAATATTCTAAAATTTTGTTGACAAATGATATGGACATGGTTATAATATCATAAGTGTGGTTTAGAAACAGATTGTAAGAAAAAGATACGGCAGGAGGTGTAATGAGATGTCAATTTGTCCTAAGAATAAATCTTCCAAGGGAAGAAGAGATAAAAGAAGAGCAAACTGGAAGATGAGCTCTCCTACATTAGTAAAATGCAGCAAGTGCGGCGCTTTGATGGTTCCCCACAGGGTATGCAAAGCATGCGGCGCGTATAATAAGAAAGAAATCATTTCTGTTGATTAATGGATTTTTAAGATCCGTGTTATTTTGGAATGATATAAAAAGAGCGTTCTCTTGGAGAAGGCTCTTTTTTGTCATATACCACTTGCGAAATTTCTTGATTTTTCTTGCCTTTTTTAGTATTATAGAAGATGAGTTTTTACGCGTATGCAATAAAAAGAACGAGGTAAAGAAAAATGGGTCAGGTTGTAAAAGTTGCATTGGATGCTATGGGTGGTGATAACGCGCCTGTTGAGATTGTAAAGGGCGCTGTTGACGCATTGGCGGAATCAGAAGATCTGGTAGTTTATCTGGTTGGCAGGGAGAAGACCATTCAGGAAGAACTGAGTAAATATCAGTATGATGACAGACGTATTCTGATCGTGCCTGCAGATGAGGTCATTGAGACAGCGGAACCGCCGGTTATGGCAATCAGAAAAAAGAAAGAGTCATCGATTGTAAAAGCTCTTTATTTGGTGAAAAACGGAACCTGCGACGCTTTTGTCTCCGCGGGAAGCAGCGGCGCGATTCTGGTAGGCGGACAATTGATCGTGGGAAGGATCAAAGGAATTGACCGTGCCCCATTGGCACCTGTCATTCCTACTGCCAGCGGATGTTCTCTTTTGATCGACTGTGGGGCGAATGTAGATGCGAAGCCTAATAATCTGGTGCAGTTTGCAAAGATGGGAAGTATTTATTGCGAGCATGTGCTGAATATAGAAAAACCGAGAGTTGCTATCGTTAATATTGGCGCAGAAGAGGAAAAAGGTAATCTGCTGGTAAAGGAGACATTTCCGTTATTAAAGGCGTGCGATGATATCAATTTTATCGGAAGTATCGAGGCAAGAGAGATTCCTAACGGATATGCGGATGTGATTGTCTGTGAAGCGTTTGTGGGGAATGTTATATTAAAGCTGTATGAAGGAACGGCGAGCGTATTGGTTCGGAAGATCAAGGAAGGCTTAAAGAGCAACTTCAAAAGTAAAATTGGCGCGGCTTTGGCACTGCCTACCTTGAAAGATACTTTGAAATCCTTTAGTACGAAGGAACATGGCGGCGCACCCCTGCTTGGATTAAATGGACTGGTGGTCAAGACCCATGGAAGTTCGGAATCGGTTGAGATCAAAAATTCCCTGCTGCAGTGTAGGACATTTAAAGAACAGGATATCAATGGTAAAATCAGACAACAACTAATGATAGGAAATGATTAACAATGGAATATAAAATACTAAAGGAAGCGATTTTAAGAGTGCTTCAGGTATACGAGACGGAGATTTCCATGGAAAGTACATTTGAGTTGGATCTGGGAGCAGACTCCATAGATATGATGCAGATCATGCAGTATATTGAAAAGAAAACGGAGAAAAAATTCCGTGCAGTCGATTTGGATAAGATCGTAACCGTGGCGGATGCTGTCCGTGTGATGCAGGAACAGATGATGTGACTGAAGACGCCAAAGGCGGCATGAGGGATTAGATTGAAAAATAAGCTCGATAGCTTATTTTTCAATCAGCAATTTGAGTC
>CAMWKA010000007.1 GCA_947174725.1 uncultured Lachnospiraceae bacterium
GGAAGAAACTTCCTTTGTCAACCATTTCCATCTCCGTTTTTTGCAGCGTAACTATCTTCAGGCTCAGGCGTTACAAACCGGGAACTAATGCTTTCTAAGTTCAGCCATAGCGCCATAATGTAAAATATCAAATTCATCAGGAGCAATCTCTTCAAGTAGTTTTCTATGTTCTTGTTCCCACATTAAAATCTCCTGATCGGTAAGCGAGGCGCCGATTCCACGACAGGCTTTCATTCTTCCGTTCCAACTGTCACGGGTAAACGGCACTTTCAGAGTATATTCTTCATGGTATGCAAGTTCAAATTTCTCTTTGTAACAATCGGGTATGAAGATTTGATGCATGGTTTCTCCGGCGCCGCTCCAATTGGGATTGTACTTTAATACAAGATTTTCGCTGGCTCCCGCGATCTTATCCTCAAAAGGCAGCCATGCCATGTACAAAACAAGAATACTTCCTCCCTGTTTCAGCATACGCCAAAGTTTTGGCATAACGTTTTCATGGTCAAAGTACCAAAAACATTGACAAGCCGTAATGACATCAAAAGAACGGTCAGGAAAATCGATATCCTCTGTGGATACGGCATAATACTCTATATTCATATCTTTGGAAAGAATTTTAGCCTGTTCAATCTGGTTCTCTGAAATATCCGCAGCTATCCACTTTGCCCCATACCCATACATATTTCTGGGCAAGACGCCTGTCCCTGTTCCAAGGTCAAGAACAACTTGTCCGTCTATACACAAATTACGTTCAACAATTTTTTGATAGAATTCTTGCGGATAAATGTCACGAAACTTTGCATAATCTAAAGATGTTTTCACCCAATCAAAGTGTTTGCCGCCATCAATATTTTTATTAATCATCTTCATACTAATAACTATGCCTTTCCATAATCTGCGAATTCTTGACAACGAAAAGCGTAAGCTTTTTGTTATATGCTGCCGTAGGCACAACATTCGTAAAACGAATAAATTCGTGATTGAAAAATCTTTGATTTTTCAATCTACATTCTTTCCGGCGCCTCAAACCCCAGAAGGCCGATACAGGTCTCCATGATCCTAAGCGCGCTCTTAAGCAGGGCAATATAGCCGGCCTGCTTTCTCCGGTCTTCCTCTGTAAGTATTTTGATTGCATGATAAAAAGAATTGATATCATTAGCTACCTGATAGATGAATGCGCATACCTTATGGGGCGCCCTTTCTTCACTGGCTTCCTCCAGCATGGCGTTAAATCCTGCCAGAGCCATCATCAGTTCTTTCTCAACCTTAGAAGATGGTTCAATACAGGAAACCTCATCAGGATTGCCGCCCGCCTCCCGGTATTTATTCAGAATAGACTTCATCCTTACCATGGTATAAAGAATATATGGTCCGGTATCTCCTTCAAAGGAAGTAAACCGTTCGACATCAAAAATATAATCTTTCGCTGCCTGATTAGACAGATCCCCATATTTGACAGCCGCCAGCGCTACCATCGAAGCCGTACTCTCCGCCTCATCCTCCGGCAGTTCCTTATTCTCTCTGATCTTTTCATACATCTGGTCTTTGATCTGCTTCAAAAGATATTCCAGACGCAGCACTCCGCCGTCCCTGGTCTTAAATGGTTTTCCGTCAGGACCGTTCATGGTGCCGAATCCAATAAACTGCAATGCCGTTTCGTCCCGCACGATTCCTGTTTTTCTTGCGCAGCGGAATACCTGTTCAAAATGCAGCTCCTGCCGCTTATCCACCACATATACAATGGCGTCAGGCTGATAATCACGTTCTCTTTGGATGATCGTTGCAAGATCCGTTGTTTCATAATTGGCAGCACCGTCTGATTTTAAGATAATACAGGGCGGCAGTTCCTTTTTATCCGTCTCTTTACGGATATCAACAACAAGCGCGCCGTCACTCAGATATGCATGTCCTTCCTCTTTCATCTTTTTGACCATATCCGGAATCAGATCATCTACATCAGATTCCCCATTCCAGAGATCAAAATGGACATCCAGATTTTCATAATTTTTCTTCAGATCGTTAACCGACACTTTCAGGATCTGCTTCCATAAAGCCCTGTAGCCCCGCAGACCATTTTGCAGCTGTGCCGTCGCCTCCAGCGCCTGTGCCTTATATTCCTCATCAACTTTACATTTAACGCTGGCATAAGGGTAGATCTCTTCCAGCTCCGCAATGGTAAACGGCGCTTCTTCGGGATATTCTCCTTCATAGGTTTCATCAAAATAGCAAAGTTGCGGCTTTCTTGCCTTCAGCTCTGTGATGATCTGCCCCATAGGAAGCCCCCAGTCCCCCAGATGAACATCTCCTATGACTTTATGTCCTGCGTAGCGGACGATCCGCTTGATACTTTCCCCGATGATTGCAGGACGAAGATGTCCCACATGAAGCGGCTTTGCCACGTTCGGTCCGCCATAATCCAATACCATGGTCTGCGGTATTTCAGGCTTCTCCACACCGTACTTTTCCTGTTTCATCATTTCATTAAAATAATTTAAAACAAAACTTTCACGCAGGGTCAGATTCAGAAATCCCGGCATTACCGCCTCAACGGCTTGAAAGATCTCCGAACTTCCAAGCTTTCCGGCAACCTCCTCTGCAATGGCAAAGGGCGCTTTCTTATATTGCTTTGCTGCCGCCATTGCTCCGTTGCATTGATATTCGCAAAGATCCGGGCGATTACTTAAGGTAACCCTTCCCAGAGCCGGATCATACCCCGCCTCCTCAAATGCGCGCTTCATTTCTTCCGATATTCTGTCAATAAATTTTTCCATGCCTGTGACCATGCCTTTCTTTTATTCATTCTATTCTTTCGTTCCGGATACCATTTCCGTCCTGCGCTGTCCTGCAGCGTTTTCCCGCTCTTTTCTGGAATACTCGCATCCGCAGTAATCCTGACGGTACAGATGATATTCTCTGGACAGTTCAATGGAGCGTTGATAGCCGTTCTTTTTCTTGAAATCAGACGGCAGAAAGGGAACTCCATATTTCTGTCCCATCCGGTTTCCGATCTCATTCAGCAAATCCGCGTTTTTTAACGGACTGATGGTTAATGTTGTTGTAAAGTAATCAAATGAATGATCAGCCGCGTAAGAAGCGCTCTTAGATAAGCGAAGCGTAAAACATCTCTGACAACGTTCTCCGCCTTCCGGACATTCTTCCAAGCCTGCCGCCGCCTTTAGAAAACATTCCGGTTCATAAGGTCCTTCCACCAGATGAATATCCCACCGGTGCTCCCGATTCATCGTATCGATCATCCGTTTCAGTTCACCGATCCGCTTATCGTATTCCTCCCGTTTTGTAATATTGGGATTATAATAGTAGACCCAGATATCGAAATAGGGAAAAAGATACTCTAAAACATAGCTGCTGCAGGGTGCGCAGCAGCTATGAAGCAGCAATCGTTTTTTTGTCGTCAGTTCTTCTATGATAGCATCCAGACGTCTTTGATAGTTTGGCCTATTTGCCTTGTATTTTCCTTCCATATACCAGATATCCTTTTATCTCATTAAACCATTGTCTGCGGTCCGCAGTAGAGTGCGATATATTCCTCTTCGGGAACCGGCTTTGAGAAATAGAACCCCTGCACCATACGACAGCCTAAGGCTTTCAATATACTCACCTGTTCTTCCGTCTCAACACCTTCGCACAGCACCTCCATACCGAGCCCGCTGGATAATTCCACAATCTTTTGCAGGATCCATCTGCTGCGTTCCGTCGTCACACTCTCCGTAAAAAATTCGCGATCGATCTTGATCGTATCAAAGGAAACATCCTTTAACATATTTAAAGAAGAGTATCCCGAACCGAAATCATCCATCGCCAGCCGCACGCCGCACTGTTTCAATTGGCTGATGATCTCGATCATATTACTTCTGTCATCCAAAAAGACCGATTCCGTAATTTCCAGCTCGATCGCGTTTTCCGGCAGTTTATATTTTTCAATGATCCTCTGAACATTTGTCACATAATCCGCACTGTGCAAAAGCATTCTGGACTGATTGACCGAAACAGGATATATGGTATTTCCTGCCTCAATCATATCATGCATCTTCTGGCACACCATTTCCAACATATAGAAATCCAGTTTTTCTATAAATCCGTTATTTTCAAAAATCGGGACAAACTCATCCGGGTACGAGATGCTTCCATCTTCCCTCACCCAACGCACCAGCGCCTCCGCGCCTGCAATACGGTTAAGGTAAATATCCCACTTGGGCTGCATATAGACTTTGAATTCCCCATTGGCAAGCGCCTTCTGCATATCAGACTCTATCCGGTCAAGCTTACGCATATCCTGCACGATCTTCTCCGAATAATACGCGACCATTTCACTGTCATCACCCTTCAGCGTCTTTCTGGCAACATTAGCGCGGTCGATCATCTCATCAATATCATGATCATGTTTTCGCACCTGATATATGCCGGTTTTAAAGCGGATCGGATATTTGATCCCACGCCCTCTGGCATCTTCATTTACACTTTTCGTCAGGCGTTCCAACCGCTGTCCGATTTCCTTATCATTGACCAGGATAGCAAGAAACTGATCAGAGTCCATTCTGATGCAAAGTTCCTTCTCTGAAAAAACTGACGCAAAATTCGTAATGCAGGATATCAGGATCTCATCTGCACGAATATGCCCATATGCTTCATTGATATACCGGAAATTCACAATATCAAACCGGTAAATGACAAACGGTGTTTCTTTGAATAGCGCCATAATATGGGATGCAAACTCTTTAAAATAATTGATATTTTTCCCTTTCGTCACAGGATCCTCATAGGCAAGCTTTTCAATCGTGATATTGGCCCGCTTGGACGCCGCCCATACATAGACGATGATCGCAATCATCAACACGATGATGATGATACAGGACAGCACGCTTCTAAAAAGCAGCGGCTGCACCTTGTTGTCCACCAGATTGTCGTTATAACAGCTGATAAAAAACAGGCTGGAAACAGATTTTAACGGATAATATGAAATCTGCAGACTTTCCGCGCTTCTTGTTTTAATAGATACAAATCCCGAATTATTTTCCTTGTAAGCATTGGTCAATTCCTGAACAGCTCTCTTGCTATCTTCCTTTCCATCCGAATACTCCAGCATGGAAAGGCAGAAATCCCTGGATTCCTCAGATACAAAGATCGCGTCGCTGCTCCTTGACATGATGATCCCATTCCGATCCGTCAGATAGCACTCTCCCATTTCATTCTGATAATTAAATTCGCCACCCTCGAAAATATCTTCCATTTTTATGGTCGCCGCAAGAAATCCATAAGATTTGTCTCTAAAATATACGGGAACCGCAATCAAGATATAAGGCGTTCCATCCTCCGGCGATATCGCTACTCCGGTATAAGTCCCGTTCACCGTTTTCATATGGTCCTGCAGTTCTTTCAACGGTTCACCCAGCGAACTGGCAGAATACCTTCTATAATGATGATACACACTACCGTCATTCCCGACAAACGCCAGTGCCTCTAACATACTGAAATGCCCGTAATCATTTAATACCCCATAGATTTTCGTGTTAACATAGGAAGCGGCTGCGCTGCCCATCACCCCTGCCGCGGACTGTACCACTTCAATACCACTTTCAATCGTGGCGTCCAGTTTTTCACCGGAGCTGATATGATGCGCTTGAAAATCCGCCGATATCTCGTCACTGTAAGTTGAACGAAGCGCTGACACCAAAACAATACAAACTGCAAGGCATATGATCAAAATGACCATGCCTATCACCAGTATCTTCATGATCGGCTGCTTTTTTTCTCCAAACCCTTCCCTCATATATCGTTCCCTTCTTTTCTATCGATTGATCTTTGAAATATCTATCAGCGTCAGTTCCCTTTGTTTTTCCTTTGCCTCTAAACTTGTCAGAAGTGCTTTCGCCGTATCCAGACTGGTCAGACAGGTGATGCCTGTCTCAATCGCCGTCCGGCGAATCAGAAATCCATCCCTCGATTTATCTCTTCCCTGCGTAGGTGTATCGATTACCAGATCGATCCTGTGTCCTAAGATCAAATCCATTACGGTCGGTGACTCTTGTTGGATCTTATTGACCTTTCTTGCATTGATGCCGGCCTCCCTTAAAGCGGCCGCCGTACTTCTTGTCGCATAGATCGTATAGCCTAATTTTTCAAACCGCCTGCCGATCCCGATTGCCTCGCCTTTATCCGCATCCTTTACGGTGATGATCACCTGCTTATGCTTCGGCAGATCGATCCCTGCGCCGATAAATGCTTTATAAAGGGCTTCATTAAAGTCCGCTGCAATTCCAAGACATTCTCCGGTAGATTTCATCTCCGGCCCTAAACTGATCTCTGCGCCCCGGATCTTTTCAAAGGAGAATACCGGCATTTTAATCGCCATATAACCGGCATCTTTCTGCAGCCCCGGCTCATAACCAAGTTCCCTGATCGTTTTCCCAAGAATCACACCTACTGCCAATTCCACAATCGGGATTCCGGTTACCTTGCTGATATAAGGAACCGTCCTGGAGGATCTGGGATTTACTTCGATCACATATACCTCATCATTCATGACGATAAACTGGATATTGATCAATCCCTTCACATGAAGCGCTTTTGCCAGCCTTCCGGAATACTCCACAATCGTTTCTTTCACCTGATCGCCTATCGTATGCGCGGGATAGACCGAGATACTGTCTCCGGAATGTACGCCGGTACGTTCTACATGTTCCATGATACCGGGAATCAGGATATCGTTTCCGTCACATACGGCATCCACTTCCAGCTCTTTTCCCATCAGATATTTATCTATCAGGATCGGGTGCTCCTGCGCGTAACGATTGATCACCGCCATAAATTCCTCGATCTCCTGATCGGAAATTGCAATCTGCATCCCCTGACCGCCGAGAACATAGGAAGGTCTTACCAGTACCGGATAACCCAGTCTGTTTGCCACCTCTTTCGCTTCCTCCGCGGTATATACCGTTCCTCCTGCAGCTCTTGGAATCTTCGTATCTTCCAGAATCTTATCAAATAATTCCCGATCCTCCGCAGCATCCACGTCCTCCGCTTTCGTTCCGAGGATCGGCACACCCATCTCCATCAGGCTCTTTGTCAGCTTGATTGCTGTCTGTCCGCCAAACTGCACCACCGCACCGTCAGGCTTTTCCAGATCTACAATATTCTCAACATCCTCAGGCGTCAACGGTTCAAAGTACAGCTTATCGGCAATATCGAAATCCGTGCTGACCGTCTCCGGATTGTTATTGACAATGATCGTCTCATAACCTGCTTTTGCAAACGCCCATGTAGCATGCACCGAGCAATAGTCAAACTCTACGCCCTGACCGATACGGATCGGGCCGGAGCCAAGCACCAGGACTTTCTTTTTAACTTCCGAGGATGTTATGATTGCCTCATTTTCTCCATCAAAGCAGGAATAATAATAAGGCGTTGCAGACGCAAACTCCGCGGCACAGGTATCCACCATTTTAAAGGCAGCTTTGATGTCCTGTTCTCTGCGCATCTGCTTGATCTGCGCTTCCGTCCTGCCGGAAAGCTGCGCAATTACACAATCCGGGAACTCCATCCGCTTTGCTTCCTTTAAAAGCTCCTCTGTCAACGGTTCTGTCTCCAACCGGTGTTCCATCTGTGTCAATATCGCGATCTTATCGATAAACCAGAGATCGATCTTTGTCACATCATGGATCGCGTCCTGGCTTGCGCCTTTCCTAAGCGCTTCTGCAATAATATAGATCCTCAAATCATCAACGGTCTTTAACCGTTCCAGCAGTTCCTCCTGCGTCATGGCGGTAAAATCATAACTTCTGAGCGATTCCGTATGCTGCTCCAAAGAACGGATCGCTTTCATCAGCGCACCTTCAAAATTCGTGCAGATACTCATGACCTCTCCGGTGGCTTTCATCTGTGTGGTCAATGTCCTTCTTGCCGTAAGGAATTTATCAAAAGGAAGCCTTGGGATCTTCACTACGCAATAGTCCAACGCCGGTTCAAAACTGGCAAAAGTCTTTTTCGTCACTGCATTTGTGATCTCATCCAGCGTATACCCCAGTGCGATTTTCGCCGCTACTTTCGCAATCGGATAACCGGTCGCCTTGGATGCCAATGCGGAAGATCGACTGACTCTGGGATTCACCTCGATCACGCAGTATTCAAAACTTTCCGGATGCAGTGCAAACTGCACATTGCATCCTCCCGTAATATCCAGCGCGCTGATAATATTCAACGCAGCAGTACGCAGCATCTGGTATTCCTTATCTCCAAGCGTCTGAGAAGGCGCCACTACAATACTGTCACCGGTATGTACCCCCACCGGATCAAGATTTTCCATATTACAGACCGTAATCACATTGCCGGCGCTGTCACGCATCACCTCATACTCGATCTCTTTCCAGCCTGCGATGCAGCGTTCCACTAAAACCTGTCCCACGCGTGAAAGCCGAAGACCATTTTCCAGAATCTCTTCCAGCTGCATTTGATTATGGGCTATCCCGCCGCCGCTGCCGCCCAGCGTATATGCGGGACGCAGCACCACCGGATAACCGATCGTGTTCGTAAACGCGATGCCCTCCTCTATGGACTCCACCACTTTCGACGGAGCGCAAGGTTCCCCGATGGCTTCCATGGTATCCTTGAATGCCTGTCTATCCTCTGCCTTCCGAATCGTCTCCGCCGTCGTTCCAAGCAGCTTTACATGATGGCTTGCAAGGAATCCCGACTCCTCCAGTTCCATTCCGAGATTGAGCCCAGCCTGACCGCCCATATTGGGCAAAATACTATCCGGCTTTTCTTTTTCTATCAACTGCTCCAAAACTTCTACTGTCAGCGGTTCTATATAAACACGGTCCGCGATATCCCCGTCTGTCATGATCGTCGCGGGATTGGAATTGATCAGCACGACCTCGACGCCCTCTTCCCTTAAAGAACGGCATGCCTGTGTCCCGGCATAATCAAACTCCGCCGCCTGACCAATCACGATCGGACCAGATCCAATCACCAACACTTTTTTTACATCCGGATTCTTAGGCATCTTTCGCCACCTCCATCATAGAGATAAAACGGTCAAACAGATAGCCGGAATCCTGCGGTCCCGGACATGCTTCCGGATGGAACTGTACCGTAAAGATATTCTTTCCCTGATAGGAAAGCCCCTCGTTGGTGCCATCATTGACATTCACAAATGCCGGCACCGCGATCTTCTGATCCAGATGCTCCACATCCACCACATAACCATGATTCTGGGATGAGATATATACCCTGCCCGTCTCCAGATCCTTCACCGGATGATTGCCGCCGCGATGGCCATATTTCATCTTATGGGTATCCGCTCCTGCTGCCAGAGCCATCAGCTGATGTCCCAGACAGATCGCAAAGATCGGCACATCCGCATCGTACAGCTTTTTGATCTCTTGGATTGCTTCCTTGCACTCCTTGGGATCTCCCGGTCCGTTGCTCAACATGATCCCGTCCGGTTTTTCCTTCAGAATCTCCTCCGCTTTGGTAAACGCAGGATAAACGGTCACATCACAGCCTCGTTTCTGCAAGGATCTGACAATGTTATTTTTCTCCCCAAAATCCAGCAATGCCACCCGTTTCCCGGCACCATTCAGCCTTCTGATCATAGATGGCGCTTTCCTTTCATGTGTCCTGCTGATATCGCTTCCGGATACCGGTCCGTTTTCTTCCAGACGTTTGATCCCCGGAATCGTATATTTCTTCTGACAGGTAACTCTGTCCACCACTCCCGTCACCCGATATTCCTTCAACCGGGCGAGCACATCCGGCAGATCATAGGATTCATTGACCGTGATCATGCCGTTCATCGTCCCCCTGTCTCTCAGACGTTTTGTCAACGCTCTGGTATCGATTCCTTCAATCCCCGGAATATCATGCTTCACCAGAAAATCCTGAATATCCATATCGCTTCGAAAGTTACTTGGCTTTCTGGAAAGTTCCCTTACAATAAACCCATCCAGCCATGGTCTTGCCGATTCCATGTCCTCCATACATATCCCATAGTTGCCGATCAGCGGATAAGTCATACATACCGCCTGTCCGGCATAGGAAGGATCTGTCAAAACTTCAAGATAGCCTGCCATGGATGTGTTGAACACGATCTCGCTAACCGCATCTTTACACGCGCCAATGGCTTTTCCCTGAAATACAGTTCCATCCTCCAATATCAAAAATGCTTTCATCTTCTGCCTCCTGTAAGAAGGACCCCCTTTGCATAGTTATAAAAAGTATATCACACATTGCCGTATGCTTCAAGTCGCAAACAAATTTTGTGAAGTACTTGCAATCGCCATAGATACCATTTAAAATAATATATGAATAAGCATGAAAGGACGGATATCCCATTGCAGAACAAAACGGATCTCATACGAAAGGAAGTAAAAAAAGTCATACAGGGTAAGGACGACGTGATCCGCCTTACGCTCTGCGCCATTTTGGCAGGCGGTCATGTGTTGTTGGAGGACATCCCCGGTGTCGGAAAGACGACGCTTGCCATGTCCATTGCCAAAGCGCTCTCCCTTTCTTACAAGAGGATGCAGTTTACGCCGGATGTCCTGCCCAGCGATCTGATTGGATATAACCTTTATGATAAATCAACAAACTCCTTTCATTTTCAGGAGGGCAGCGTCTACACCAACTTATTCCTTGCCGATGAGATCAACCGCACCTCGCCGAAAACACAGTCGGCGCTTTTAGAAGTCATGGAGGAAGGTCAGGCAACCGTGGAAGGCGTCACCAGAGCGCTTCCGAAACCGTTCTTTGTCATTGCCACGGAGAATCCCTTTGGGTCTTCCGGCACGCAGCGGCTCCCGGAATCACAGCTTGACCGTTTTATGATCTGCCTCTCCATCGGGTATCCTGATTCTGAAAATGCGGTCAGTATTTTAAAAGGCAACTCCTCTGCCAATATGGATCAGGTAGAACAGGTGGTCAATGCCGAAGAACTTTTAGAGATGCAGCATCAGGCGGAGAAATTATTTGTTGACGAATCCCTTTACGACTATATTGTAGAATTGACCGAAACAACAAGAAATCCTGAATTCTTTGCACTGGGTCTAAGCCCCCGCGGCAGCATTGCATTATTAAAAATGTCAAAAGCACACGCCTATATGAGCGGCAGAGATTTTCTTCTTCCGGAAGATATCCACGATGTTTTTTACTGTGTAGCTTCCCACCGTGTAAAACTTTCCGCCAAGTCCAAAGCTTCCGGGCGATCCGTAGAAGAAGCGCTTTCAAATGTACTAAAGCAGGTAGCAATTCCCAAGATCAGTTAGTGAGGTCCGATCATGCAGAGAACAAACTATCTTTATCGAATCACCTATGCGCTTATGATCCTGTTTTTCCTGTTCGGAACGATTTTTTACCGCCAGTCTTTTCTTGCCATTTTACTGCTTTTGCTCGTCATACTGCCCGTAATTTCCGTCGCGCTGGCTCGTCATGCCTTTGAACATTTTGATTTTCTCCTTTCCGCTCCTGCAACTACCGTTTCCATGCCGGAAACCCCGATTATCATACTCACTGTTAAAAATCCTACCTTTTTTCCTTTCCTGAACTGTGAACTTTCCTTTCAATTTCAAAATATGTATTTTCCAAGCAACCTGAAAAATACGATCGCACTACCCATGGAAGCACGCAAAACCTGGGCCCTGCGTTTTCCTTTTGCCGTCTCCCAGCCGGGCATGCTCCTGTTTTCTTTGGAAGACGTAAAATTAACAGATTTTCTTCACTTATATACCTTTCATAAGAATCTAAATAAAGGGCTGCAGATTTCGGTACTTCCCAGAGAGATGCCCATCGCCTTTGTCCCTGCCGCCATGCACACCGAGTCCGAGGATAGCGAATTTTATGATCCCGCAGGGGCGCTTTCCACAGATATCCGGGAAGTCAAAGAGTATATTCCGGGAGACCGGATGCAGGATATCCACTGGAAACTCAGCGCAAGGATGGACGACCTTCTGGTCAAGCAGTATGAACGCTCTCTGGACGATTCCCTGCTGTTTCTTCCGGAATTATATAAAGAGGAGATCGCCGATACCCTGCAGACCCTGTATGCGGTATCCATGAAGCTGATCCGTCAGAAAGAGGTGTTTCGGATCGCCATATTTCATACAGATGTCATGGAATTTGTCCAAGCTGTCATCCATGATCCGGAAGATCTGATGCAGGCATTTATGACTCTGTATTACCAAAAGCCATATGACGCTCCTGGTCTTGCGCGCTCCACTTACCAGATCGTCTTTCCTCTTTATGGCTCGTTTTATCATATCCACGGCAGCGCCATCGACCTGACGGAGAGTGCCTGACAGCAGGATATGATACTCTCCGGCGCATACCATATATGGCGCCAGAACGATACTTTCGATATATGTAACATGGCATCAGCCAGGAAAGGACAGATATATGAAGCAGGATCTAACCTATCGATCATCAACAGAATATATAAAGCTAAAGAAACGGATATGGATCCTTTTCCTTGTATGGCTTGCTGCCGTGATCATATTTACCTGCCGCTATGCCGTTTACTCCTTTCAATGGGATACCCCGCCTTTGCTCGCCCTGATCTCTCTCTCAGGCGTCTATCTGTTCTTTTATTATCTGTATCAGAAGAAACAGTGCAAAGAAGCCTATGCCATCGCATGCGCGGGCAAAGCCTATGGCATATCTCTGGAAGATATCCAGACGGACGTCCCCGTCAACCGATTCTTTTTATGTTTGATTCGAAGCGTTCTGATCTTTATGGCTTCCTTTGGAACCATTGCAGGACTGGTCACTGCTTTCGATCTCTCTTTTCACTGGATCGGCGTGACCCTCGGCATTCTGATCGTATCCATACTGGCTGCTTTCCTGTATTACAATAAAGTTACCTTTTATGCCGGTTATATTGCCATCTTTTTGCTGTTCTCGATCTTTGCTTTTTCCCTATATCCCTATATCTACAGCGGTTTTCAGGGATTCTTCAATACGGTTTATCAAAAATACAGTGATTTCTTTTATCTCAGTTTCATACGGGAAGCTAATGAGATCATCTCCAACCGTTACCTGACCGTCAGTATCACCATGGTCTTTGTCGGATTAATGATGGCAATCCTTTTAAATATCACTATCTCTGCCCATATGAACCTGATCGAAACCTTTTTGATCACTTTTCTGCCACTGCAGATCGCCCTTTATATCGACCGTCTTCCGGCGATCCCATATCTCGCTATGCTTCTTGCCGTATATATTACCGTCGGTATTCTGGGCCGGAGCGGTCATTATCATATGTCCCTGAATATGAAAAAAGAACCATTTTTCAGCCGCAGGCTGAAAAAACAGACGACACAATATTCCTATCAATCCAGCAGCCGGGGAATCCTTACGCTTTCCATCTACAGCATCGCATTTTGCATACTGTTTCTCCTGTTCTGTAACAGCCTCTTTTTTCAGGGTTTATCCAGCAAGGAAATCTCCAATCAATTAAAAAACACCACCGATTCTTATGTAAAAATCCTTGTCCAAAGCGGCGCATGGGGATTTTTTGACCGATATGACTCTACCGGAGGTCTGAACAACGGAAAGCTCGGCGGCGCCCGCAGCGTAAACCCGGATTACCAGACCGATCTGGAAGTAACTTATGTCCCGTATTCCACGGATACGTTATATCTGAAAAGATACGTCGGCGTCCATTATAATAACAATTTTTTTGCACCCGATGATGATCTTCCACAATCCATTCCCATGAGTGGCTCTCTGGCCGATGAAAATTTTGCCAAAATGGAGATCCGTATCGTTGACCCCAATGTGAACATGCCCCACTATCCGTATGATACGATACACGCATCAAATGAACCTGTTCCCGGCAGTCTTTCTGAATACTCCTTTATGGACGAACCCGAAACCGCTCTGCCCTTTATGGAATCAGAGGCATACACGGAAGCCTTTCAATTATGGAATGACACACTGGCAGATTATGAGAATCCTCCGACACCGGAAGATGCCGGATCTTATGAAGAATACGAAGTTTTATATGCCCCCTATCAGGTCCTTATCAATTATCCGTCTAATCCTGCAATCACTGATGAGTACGAAGCCATGGTCTATGAAAACTATCTGGAGGTCCCGGAATATCTGGATGAAGTCATGGAAGATTTTTGCGAGGAAGCCGGGTTGAATGATATCCTTCTGGATGCCGGAAACGCCGTCACTTATGAAGAACAGCAGCAGCTCCGCCTAAGGATCGCCAATACTTTAAAAATGTATTTTACAAGAGAATTTCCCTATACGATGTCGCCAGGAACGACTCCCAGAGGTCGTGACACGATAGAATATTTTCTGACGGAACAGCGCCGTGGCTTTTGCGCCCATTTTGCATCCTCCTCCACACTGCTCCTCAGACATATGGGCATCCCTACCCGCTATGTAGAAGGATATTGCATCCAGATCGATGACCTAACGGAAGCGGAAGCAGTCTCCACCGATATCTCCGGCTGGTATATCGGGGACAACGCTTTAAGCGAAACCGGCCTCGTTACCGTAAGTGTAACAGACGGGTCCTCTCATGCATGGATAGAAATCTATCTGGACGGTTATGGCTGGATCCCCTATGAAATGACGCCGCCTGCCTTCGGAGACACCATTGACGAAATCGGTATCATGGCAATCTTTTCCGGGCTGTTCACGCCGGTACAGAGACTTGCCGCAGGCGCTGATAATCTTACGGAAGGTGCGGGCAACTTTGATTTTCCTGCCTTTTCCTTCATGTCCTCTATTGATTTTGTAACAAAACCTCTGCTTATCCTGTTGGCAGCTATATGTCTGATCATCCTGTTTAGGATTCTGCGCGGTCCGATCCGCCAGCAGTATCTGCTGTCCCGCGCGCTGCGGCAAAAAGATTATTCTACCGCCGTGATTCTATCCTATCAGAAGTTTGTCCGCAGGCTTCAGAAAAAACTGCTGATTGCGGATCAACATCCTGTTATTCGTGATGTCGGCACCTTCTTAAAACAGACCGCAGCCGACGATGCAGCGGCATCCGGCTCCGGCTTAAAATCCACCATCGACAGCAGTTTCATTGATGAATGGCTCCGCCTGACCGAAACAGCCGCATACAGCCCGAACCCAACAACGCAGTCACAGTACGAGCAGTACCGCAGTTTCCTTAAAAATTTAAAATTTTAATTACCCAACAATTTTTTCTTATTCATTAGGTAATAGACTATCCCGATCAGATCAGCAAGCAGCCAGCCAATCGGTATCGACCACCATATTCCCACAACGCCGATGGTCGGGATTGCAGAAAGCAGATATGACAACAATACCCGGGTTCCGAGGGAGAAGACCGTAAGCACCACCGACATATACGGTCTGCCCAGCGCCCGGTAAAACCCGTACAACAGGAAAAGACACCCTATTCCGAAATAAAACGCGCCTTCAATGCGCAGATAACGCACACCTTCGGCAATGATCGCCGTTTCTTCCGCCTTAACAAAGATAAGCATCAGCGGACGCGCAAATATGCATACGGCAGTGGATACCACAGCGCAAAATATGATTGATACGGCAGCTGCGCCCTTCAAGCCTCTACGGATCCGTTCAGGCTTCTTTGCGCCGTAATTCTGCGCTATAAATGTGGAAAATGCATTTCCGAAATCCTGCACCGGCATGTATGCAAAAGCGTCGATCTTTACAGCAGCGGCAAATGCCGCCATAACCGAAGCGCCGAAGCTATTGACGATTCCCTGTACCAACAGTATCCCCAGATTCATCACGGATTGCTGTACACACGTCAATACGGAGAAGCCTGCAACATCCCCTATGCGGCGTCTGCTGATATGAATTTCCCCTATTTTGAATTTCAGATACGGGACACATTTTAGAGAATATATGGCAATCCCAATCCCGGAAATATACTGGGCTATTACGGTAGCCTCCGCCGCGCCTGCCACCCCTCTCTCCAAACCGACCACGAACCAGATATCCAATCCAATATTCAACACCGCAGAGACAGCAAGAAACACAAGCGGCACAAGGGAATTCCCAACCGATCTTAACAATGACGCAAAATAGTTATACAAGAACACCGCAAAGATTCCACAGAAAATCACCGAAAGGTAGTCCCGCATATACCCCCAGACTTCGTGAGGGATATTCATCAACATCTCCACCTCGTCCAGAAGAATATACGTTGCTATATTAAGAAGGATCGTCAACACCAGAATCAACAGGAAGGACGCGCATATCCCCTCTCTTAACCCCTTTTCGTCCCTTTCTCCAAAGCGGATCGAAAAAAACGCTCCGCTGCCCATACATAGCCCCAGTAATATTGAAGTCAAAAATGTCATAAGCGTGAAGGATGACCCTACCGCCGCCAAAGCGTCAGGGCCAAGGACTTTACCCACGATCAGCGTATCTGCAATATTATAGAATTGCTGCAAAAGATTACCAAGCATCATCGGGGCAGCAAAAGCCAGCATTGACTTCATGATAGGTCCCTTCGTCATGTCCGTCTGCATACACTCAAATCCTTTTCATTGATATAACACATTACATTCCGCAATGAATAATAACACAAAAAAGCTACATTTTCTGCGCGTTTTGCGCTGGAAACGTAGCTTTCAATGTGATGCAGGAAAAGGGACTTGAACCCTCATGATATTGCTATCACACGGACCTGAACCGTGCGCGTCTGCCAATTCCGCCATTCCTGCGTATATAATGTCTTAATGCGGAAGATGGGACTTGAACCCACACGTTGAACCCAACACAAGATCCTTAGTCTTGCCTGTCTGCCAATTCCAGCACTTCCGCACGACCTTTAAATAGTAACAGAAACCACATAAAATGTCA
>CAMWKA010000008.1 GCA_947174725.1 uncultured Lachnospiraceae bacterium
GATTGTTACTTGTATAGGATGAATTAAATATTTGGTTTTATTAAATGGATATTGATTTTTGCTTATGCGTTTTTATCTTTTTGTATTTTCACCGGGAAAGGCGAGAATCAGGCAATTACGGTTGCGGTTGATACAAAAGATGAAGTGTACCGATCAACGTTATCTGCAAAAGAGATTGCCGGCATGACGCAATTTGAAATGCAGATTCCCGGTATTGAAAAAAATCAGATCAGAGAGATCCGTCTGTATCGATATTTTCAATCCATATGTGTGGACAAGATCGTGGAGGCGGATCTTGACCACTATGTAACAATAGAAAAAGATACGGTCATATTTCAAAATGCGGCATGCGATCTGTTACGCAGTAATTCCAAAACGCTTTTATTTGAAAGAATATTTTTTATATTAGTCCTGCTGGCATTGCTTATATTTGTATGGATCATTATAAATGCGGTTGAGGAACATATTGATCCGAAAAGAAGGGATAACCACGGACCAATTCATGAGATAAAGCGTTTCTGGGGAGATATGGCGCGTTACTGGCAGTATATGACATTTGCCGCCAGCGCTGACCTTAGGGCAGAAGTGGCAAACTCGTATCTGAACAGATTGTGGTGGCTTTTGGAACCCCTGTTTAGTATGTTGGTATATGTAGTTGTATTTGGACGCATCATGGGAAGATCCGTAGAAAATTATGCGACATATGTATTCTCTGCATTGTTGATGTGGACATTTTTCAGTAAAACGATTAATTACAGCGTAAAGTGTGTACGCAATAACAGGGATATTGTAACCAAGGTATATGTACCCAAACATGTTCTGTTGATATCTAACATGCTTCTGAATATGTACAAACTGGTTTTTTCCTTGATCATATTAGTGCCGATGTTGATTCTTTTCAAAGTAAATATAGGACTCTTTGTATTTTGGCTGATTCCCGCGTATATCTTAATGATTCTTCTTTCTTTTGGGGCGGGGATGATCCTTCTTCATTTCGGTGTGTATATTGATGATCTGGCATATGCGGTGACTATTCTGTTGCAGATGATGATGTTCCTTTCGGGAATATTTTATGATGTCATCACAAGTCTGCCAAAGCCTCTGAATACAATGATGCTGGCTGTCAATCCGGTGTCGATGTTCGTGGATACTATGAGGAATGCGCTTCTTAGCAATTATATTTCCAATGTTCCGTTACTGGCTGTATGGATTGTCTTATCCTTAGAGCTTTGTTATGTCGGAGTCCATATTGTCTATAAAAATGAAAACGGTTATGTTAAGGTGGTCTGAAATGAAGAAAATTGCGTTAGATGTCAGTCATGTGAGTATTGATTACCGAGATCTGTCCCATATGAAGCTTGCCAAATCCTTTGCAAAAGGGGAAGTAAAGAAATCCAATGTTGTTCGGGCTGTGAATGATGTGTCCTTTTCGGTCGGTCAGGGAGAAATTCTGGGGATCGTCGGTCGGAACGGATCCGGAAAGACCACTCTTTTAAGATCAATTGCCGGCATTTTTCAACCAGATGAAGGTAATATTGATACGCATGGCAACAGGGTATCTTTGATGGCGATTGGTATCGGATTTAACGGAAATAACACCGGACGTGAGAATATATTAAAATCAGGTATGCTTTTGGGATGCCGATTAGACTATGTTAAGGAGCATATGGATGAGATCATAGAGTTTTCCGAATTGGGAGATTTTATAGATCGACCGGTCAGAACATATTCATCGGGTATGTATTCAAAACTTTCTTTTGCCGTTACTGCTATATTGGACACGGATATCATGCTGGTTGATGAAGTTTTATCAGTTGGTGATGAAAAGTTTCGCAAAAAATCATTCAAGAAAATGGAAGAACTGATGTTGTCTGATAGAACCGTTCTTATTGTCAGCCACGCAACAAATACATTAAATAAGTTCTGCGATAAGGTATTGTGGATCAATGATGGTAAATATGTGCAAATGGGTCCTACGGAAGAAGTTCTTGCTGCTTACGACGAGTTTATGCAATTATAAGGAATACATTTATGTTTCTTAATGAAAAAAACCAAAAAATAAGAATCGTACTGTCGGATGGAAGTGCCTGGGAATCTGCAAAATCTATTGAACGTATTGAATATATAACAGATGATGATGCTCAGAGTGTGCAAAAGGGACCGTTTGAGTATGTGTTGATAAAAGCATATAAGGCAGATGCTGACAAGGATATTATTAGGCGAGTCGTAGAAATAGAGCTTGATTTGCTTAGGAAACTGGGGACAGTTTGTGAAGAACATGGCCTTCGGTTTTATATGATATATGGCACATTGCTTGGGGCGGTAAGACATGGCGGAGTCATTCCTGGGGATGATGATATTGATGTAGCATTATTAAGAGAAGATTATGATAAGCTTATTCAACTGACAGACGAGTTTCAGGGGAAATATTTTTTACAAACGCCGGACAATGACGAGGCGTTTTTTGGTGGATACATAAAACTCAGGAATCGTGAAACCACCGCAGTCCATGAGCAGAATAGGTGGGCAAGCTGTGTTGAAGGGATTGGAATTGATATTTTCCCGATTGACAAAGGATACGAGAATCCGATAAAAGAAAAAATAAAACTTGCAAAGATCTGTTTTTATCAACGTTTAATGTATGCCTGCATATATGGTGAGGCGCGAAATTATAAGGATATGCCGCTTCTTATATGGAAAGCATATAAATATCTGGGTAAAGTTCTGGGAAAGGACAGGATAGTACGGGGATTAGACAGGGCGCTAAGAAGCGGGGATGTTTTAAATTCTTCTAAGTCTGGAATTTATACGCATTATACAATGGGGAAGAGGGCATATACTTTTTCAAGTGAAAATTTTGGTTCTGGGACATCTATGATGTATGAAGATATGTCATTATTGGCTCCGGATAACTATAAAGAATTGCTTAGACTAAGATATGGAAAGAATTATATGAATCTCCCATTGCAAGAGAATGTTGTAAAAATGCGTCATGGATTGTATGATGTTGAAAGATCATACTTAGAGTACAAAAAACATATCACAAGCTTTTTTTCATGGCTGCCAAAGGATAAAACGATTATTTTGGTCGGTGACAGAATGTTATGCGCAGAGTATGTAAAACAGAGAATGTCAAAATATCCCGCCAAATACTGGGTTGAGGCGGCTACAGTATCATATGGCAGTATTGAAGGGTTGGAAATAAAAAAAGTATTAGAGGATAGCAACGTTTTAGATTCCATAGAATCAAAGACGTTTGATGACCTAAAAAAAGCTGATTATAATGAGGTATTTCCCTTTGTCTGTGTCTTTGATTATAGAAGGGGATTTGAGATGATGAAGACCATTGGGTGTGAAGATTATTTTTTTTATCATTATAGCGCTGAGTGGATGAGAATATCAGACCCTTTGCTGGTTGCAAAACAATATATGCAATATAAGGGAATGATACAAGAGGAGGAATAGAATTATATGCCTGATAGGAAGTATGATTGCGGATATATAATGGCATATATACAGGATAACGATTTCCGAAATTACGGATGGCTGAAGGAGGCTTCCTTGCAATGCAAGAAGCTGGTTCTTGGAATACCGGATAATGAAGTCGCTGGGAGTATAACGGGTTGCGCTGCTTCATATGATGCGGCAAGGATAAAAGAATATTGGTTGAACTTTAAGTGGATTGAAGATGTGATCATTTTGGACGCGAATCAAATATATCAGCACAGTTTGCCGATAGGATATGCAATTGATGTATGCTTTTTTGGATCAGATTATGGTATGAGATATCGGCATGATGTAGAAACTTTATCAAGCCAAGGCATACAGTGTGTTGCTTTGTGTCAGGAGGGAATAAAAAGGATAGAGGGGATTGATACCCTTGATCTTGTATTGTCCCATTCCCCCAATACTGGAAAAATTGTTCTTTTTGGTACGGGAAAGTATTTCGATTATTATATGAGGAATTATGGAAAGGAGTATCCGCCGGCATACGCAATAGATAATAATCATGACAAATGGAATACAACTAAAGGCGGAGTAAAGATTTTAAGTCCTGAAATAATCAAAACAGAAAAGGCAGATGATATTTTAGTTATTATCTGCAGCAAAAATTGTCAGGACATGATTGATCAGATCCATTCATATGATGAGTATGATTATCGCACGTTGATTCGAAATGAGGAAATGTCTATCTTAGAAGAGTATCCGCTGCTTCAATTAGAAGCTGATGCTACTCATAGAATACTTGAAAAAATACATGAGATTAATTACGATATGCTTGAGGAATTTGATTCGTTATGCCGGAGGCATAACATTGAGTATTTTTTAAATTACGGATCTGTACTTGGAGCAGTTCGGCATAAAGGATTTATCCCATGGGATAACGATATAGATACGGTGATAAAGAGAGATGAATACGAAAAGCTGATGCAATACAGAAATGAGATTTCCGAACTGTATTTTTGGCTTGATTCTGATTGTCTGGGAAAGAAGAAATATTTTGACTGCGTACCAAGACTGGGTTATAGATTTGCCCATGTCAAAGAAGATGAAGATTTTTGCAATTATTATAACAATCTATACAGTGGAATTCATTTGGATATGTTTTTTATTGATAAGACGCGGGATAATTTATGGGGCAGACTGCAGAGGTTTGAGTTGGCAGTATTATACGGACTTATGAATGCATACAGGCACCCTAAGTTTTTTGACGATTATGATAAAAAAATGCAAAGGAGAAATAAAATACTTTGCAGTATTGGCAGGTATATCTCATTGCCATGGTTAAAAAGGAGGGCAGATAAGATCGCAAGGCGTTTTAACGACGATCCGAAGGCGGAATATTATTTTATCAGTAACGATGCGCTGCATAAATTGACGTTATTGTTTCCGAAGGAAGTGTTTGATCATGCCGTAGATATGCCTTTTGGAAAGGTGAACGCAAAAGTCTCTTGTAATGCGGAGAAAATGTGTAGGATTATTTTTGGAGATTATATGCAGCTGCCGCCGAAAGAACAGAGAGTTCCGCATTTTGGAAGAAGGCTATTAAGAGCAGATCTATTTGAATTTAGCGAGAATACGGAACATTAGGAAAAAGACAAGTGTATCATTCACAATTAAAGGAGTTATCTTCAATGCACACCACATATCTTCTTATTTTACAGACAGTCCGGGAACTGTTTGGCGGTATCTTTGATGGGTTTATGTGCCAGGTCACGGTTCTTGCGGAAGGAACGGTCACATTTTTGGTAATGGCGGCCGTTTATTGGTGTATCCATAAAAGAACAGGACAGCTTATGGCGTGGAATGTGGCGCTTGCGTGTACGCTGAATCAGTTTTTAAAAGCAGTATGTAAGGTGGAGCGTCCCTGGGTGCGGGATGAGAGGATCCATCCGGTTGAGGCGGCGCTTCCGGCAGCCACCGGATATTCTTTCCCAAGCGGTCATACGACGCGGGCGACGGCAGTCTATGGAAGCGCAGGTCTGTCAGCAAAGAAGCATTGCGGCGTAAGTATAGTTCTTTGGAGTCTGCTTGCGCTTATTATGTTTTCAAGAAACTATCTGGGTGTTCACACATTATGGGATGTGGCGGGAGCGTTTGTGATCGGTATGATCCTGCTTTTCCTTTTGGATCGGATTCTGAATTGGGTGGAAGCGGGAAAGAACAGAGATCTTTTCGTATGCGCAGCCGGATGCGTGCTGTGTTTTCTGCCGATGTTAAAAGTGGGATGCCTTTCCAATGCGGGAGCAGGAATGGGATTTTTGCTGGGCTGGTTGGTGGAACGCAGGTGGATTTCCTTTTCCACGGATGGAAAGCCGGCTGTTAAGTGTGTTCGTTTTGGATGTGGCGCACTTCTTTTCATTGCGGTCCAGAAGATTTTGCCGTCGTTTCTGACCCTTTTTATGCGGGCAAAATACGCGGGATTTTTTGCTAATATGGCATTGGCTTTGTTCATTATGGTTGTTTGGCCGTTGGTTTTTGCAAGTGTGGAACGAAAAAGTGTGATGCGTGAAAGAAAAAGGATGACCGTGATCTGGGTCGCGGCTTTTGCTATTTTCCTTGCGGCGGTTTCTTTGATAGCAGCAGTTCGTGTCCGCGCATTACGGATCAATACATCTGTGATTCCGGGGCAGTCGCAGGAAACTACAGATCCGGGAACGGTATCGGATCCGGCAGCGTGGCGTGCGGAAAACGCCGGCGGACTTGGGATGCCGCAACAAGCTGACTGGGAGGAGCAGGGACTGACGTTGATTGCCCATCGCGGGTATTCCTCGGAATTTCCGGAGAATACGATGCCGGCTTTTGAAGGCGCGCTTGATATCGGCGTCGATTATATTGAGACGGATGTCCAGATGACAAAAGACGGGCGGCTGGTTTTATTCCATGATAATGATCTTTTGCGTATTACAGGCGTAGAAGGCACTGTTTCGGATTATACCTATGCGGAATTGAGCGCGATGGATGCCGGAGGCTGGTTTGACAGCGCGTATGAAGGCGTACGGATCCCGACGCTGGAAGAACTGCTACTACTGCTTAGGGATTCCGATTGCAGGCTTTATTTGGAACTTAAGGATATCGGGGATGTAGATGGTTTTGTGGAAGAGACGCTTGCGGAAGTGGAGCAGTATGGGATTCTGGACCGGTGCGTCTTTGCGTCTTTTTGCTATGATTATCTGGAAGATCTGAAGGGGTTAAACCCGGATGTTGAGATACTATACAATACTTCTTCCGCGGACGGTGCGCTGACGGAGCAGTATCCGGCGGAATACTACGGATTGAATAAGCAGATCGCAACAAATGATGTAATAGAGGCGATTCATGCATCCGGATCAACGGCGTATATCTGGACGGTGAACACACCGGAAGAACTTATTGCTGCAAAAACGGCGGGTGCTGATGGGATTGTAACTAATTATGCCGGAATGGTGAAGGTGTTAAGATATCAGGCGTATTCATTTTTGACGGACAATTATGTGCGATCAATCACACTGCCCGGACTTTATGAGCCGGATCTGCCTTGGAATTGTGACGATATGGTGCCGCAGGGGCTGACATTGGCAGGCGATGGCAGTCTGGTGGTCTCGGCTTACAGTAAATCTGGACAGAACAGCATCCTTTATATTACTGACCAAACCGGCCGTTTGCAGAATATAGTGGATACGGGGACAAAGGCACATATGGGCGGCATTGCTTATGATGCCGCGCATGATCTGCTCTGGATGACAGGAGAAGCGGGGACGGTATGGGTGGCTCCCTGGTCTGCGACGTCAGACGGAAGTCTGTCGGGAGATGCTGTTGTTTCCTTTGACGCAGGACTTTTGAACCATGCTGGATCTAAAGTGGCAAGTTTTCTCGGTGTCAATGGGGACAGACTGTATGTGGGTTCTTATGTGGATGGTGCCGCGGGCTGCTTAAATTGTTATGATATATCCGATGCGGGAAACCCACAGCTGATATCAACGGCGGTGATTCCGGAGCGGATTCAAGGCGTGACTTTTCGGACGGAAGAAGGAACAGGAAAAACTTACATGTATCTCAGTCAGGGCTATCAGACGGAGGATTCTTATCTGTTAAAATACGAATATCAGGATGGGATCTCTGCTTATGCGGAACCGTTGGAGAGACACACGCTGCCGGAGGGTGCTGAACAGATACTGGCAGCGTCTGATGGCTTCTATATATTATTTGAGTCCGCTGCAAGACCGTATCGGGCGACTTCCCGGATCGTCAATGACCAGATTTATGTACTTTATCCCTATTGATTCGGAGATTCCTTTCAGTGTCAGACCGTTTTGCGCTATTGTATTTAGAATATCTATTGAAAAATGTGTTATACTAAAAGTAGAAATATCCGATAAATAAATTAGAACAATGAGTAAGATATATGATTATGTGGAACTAAAGGAAGTAATGTAAGTGGAAGGCTGTACGAAAACGTACAGCCTTTTTTTGAGGTGTTTATCGACTTTTTGTTGTGAGAATAAAGAGAAATGTGTATAATAAGAATAGAAATATATTTCTAGAAGTAGGGAGATGGTTGCTATGGCAATGACAAAGGTAGAAATTGATATACCAGAGGAAATTGTACCATATACAGTGTTAGAGGATAAGGAAGCACAGATAACTAGAAATGCAATGTTGGTATATCCTTATATCAAAAGTGGAGTTATGTCTCATGGTAAGGCAGCGGAAATGCTGGGACTTCATAAGATTGACTTGATTGCATTGTATGGTAAATTGGGTTTACCATATTTTGATGAAACAGAGGAAGAATTTGAGGATGATTTGGTAGTAATAAAAAAATTAAGAGGTGCGATTGTATGATCGTTGTTTCAGATACTACACCAATCATTTCGCTAATGAAAGCAGGACAGTTGGAACTGTTACAGAAATTGTTTGGTGTAGTCTATATTCCGGAGGCAGTATATCGGGAATTGACAGAGAATGAAACATTTTCAGGAGAAGTAAAAATAATACAAGCATGTGAATTTATTTATGTAGAAGAAGTGGATAATGAGAAGTCTGTTATCATATTGCGCAATTTTACTGGCTTAGATGCTGGGGAAAGTGAAGCAATTATTTTGGCAGATGAAAAGCATTCGGATGTACTGTTAATGGATGAGCATAAGGGTAGGCAGGTTGCAAAGAAAATGGGAATAACGATTACTGGCACTATTGGAATTCTAATACAGGCATTTGATGAGGGCATGCTGATGAAGGAAGATGTGGAAAGATGTATTGAGTGGCTGAAGGAAAGCGGGATACGGATTAGTGAAAAGCTGTATCATAAGCTGAGAGAACATATGGGAACATCAAGATAAAAGGATCAAAGTATTTCGTTGGCACCTTTCCATTTTAACCTATGCAGCTCCCCTTCCTTCCGGAAATCAACAAAGTGATTCTGCCGGAGCGCTTCATAAAGCACGATACTGACCGCGTTGGAAAGATTCAGGGATCGGATTTCGCCAAGCATCGGGATACGGATGCAGTTTTCTTCATTTTCCACAAGGATCTCTTCGGGGATACCGGCGCTTTCTTTCCCAAACATGATAAAATCATCCGTGCCAAAAGAAACATCCGCATAAGTTTTGTGCGCCTTTGTGGTTGCCATATAGATCTTTGCATGGGGATTTTTGGATAGAAAATCCTCATAATCAGAGTAACATTCATAATTTAGGTGTTCCCAGTAATCCAGACCGGCGCGTCTCAGTTCTTTTTCGCCGATCTTAAAGCCAAGGGGTTCGATCAGGTGCAGCTTTGTCCCTGTTGCAACGCAGGTCCGTCCGATATTTCCTGTATTTGCCGGAATCTCCGGTTCGTGAAGTACAATATTCATAGTTATCATTCCTTTCGCTTAGGCAAAAACGTAATGAAAATTTTCATTTCCAAATTTAAATTGTCAGTTTATATTTCATTATCTTCCGTTTCTATCTCCGCCGAGATCGGCAGGGAAAAGATAAATTCTGATCCGACGCCTTCCGTACTGATCACGTTGATATTCTCCCCGTGGGCGCGGATGATCTCGCGGGTAATGGAAAGCCCAAGACCTGTTCCTTTTTTATCCTTTCCACGGGAAATATCGGTTTTATAAAAGCGGTCCCAGACAAGATGGATACTTTCCTTGGGGATACCGATACCGCTGTCCTTAACGGAAACAAATATTTTATTATGTTTTTCCGTTGTTTCTATCTTAATGAGAGATTTTCTATGGCTGAATTTGATTGCGTTGTCAAGCAGATTGTAGATTACCTGCTGAACTTTAGTAAGATCCGCATAGACATAAAATGTTTCTCCGGTCAGGGTCAGCTCAATACCGATATTTTTCTCGCGGCATTTTCCCTCAAAAGTAGATACGGTCCGCCGGATCACGCCATTGATATCGAAATCTGTTTTCTCCAAAATCATTCCCTGAGTATTTAAATTATTCAGCGTCAGTAAACTATTGGTCAGCTTGATCAGACGGTCGGATTCATTAATGACGATATCAATATATTTTGGATACATTTCCACGGGGATCGTACCGTCCTGCATGGCCTCCAGATACCCCTTGATAGAGGTCAGGGGAGAACGGAAATCATGGGACACATTGGCTACGATATGTTTCTGGTTATCTTCTCCTCTTGCCAGTTCGGAAGCCATATAGGACAGGGAGGCAGCAAGATATCCGATCTCGTCTTCGCTTTCCACCTGTATCTCATAGTGGAGGTTGCCGCTTGCATACTGCTCTGTTGCGGTAATGATCTTCCGCAGGGGGATATATACCATCTCCGAAAAAAAGATCAGGATGATCATGGAAAGGAGCAGGATCACGCCCAGCATCAGGTAGTCAATATTTAAAAAATTGTTGCTTTCGTTTTGAAGTAAGGACGTATCGTAATGAATAATGATATAACCGTGTACCATATATCCGGAGGTGATGGGGACGGATACGGTAAGCTGCTCTTGTTCAAAGCAGCCATAGAAATTGCCCAGCGAATAATAAGATCCGGATGTGGCGGTCGGATCAAATCCCTCGATCACAGCCGGTGAATCAATATTAATGGGAGTGGAAGAATCCAAAACAACAATACCTGAAGGGTTGATGATCCAAATCGTTGTATTGTTCATCTGCGCAAGCAGATCGATTTGTTCTTTTGCCGTAACAAGTGAAGTCTGGTTCTGGTATAGATCGATGCCATAATTCTCCGCAATGATCGCGGCGGTTTGATAAAGTTCGCCTGCTTTACGTTTTAAACACTGATCCATCACCATTTCCTGCATAAAGGTGGTAACGACCACAAAGCCGAAAAAGGCAAAGATAAGATATGCAATTATTAACTTAAAATATAAAGTTTTCCGCATAGTGTCTGTCGTAGATCCCTTTTATGTTAAAGTTTCAAATTTATAACCGATGCCCCAGATCGTTGTGATCTTCCAGGCGTTGTGGTCCTTGATCTTTTCTCTTAACCGTTTGATATGTACATCAACCGTACGCGTATCGCCGGCATATTCATATCCCCAGATCTGGTCCAAAAGTTGTTCTCTGGTGAATACATGGTTCGGGGAAGCCGCAAGAAAATATAAAAGTTCCAGCTCCTTTGGCGGCATCTCGACCTTGTGGTTCATATAGACTACAGTATAATTGGTCCGGTTAATGGTAAGATCCGTATACTGTACTTCTTGCGAATCAGATGTCTGTTGCGCAGCAGGCGCGGCAGACGGTTTATAACGCCTGAGGACTGCCTTAACTCTGGCAACCAGTTCTTTGGAATCAAAGGGTTTTTCCATATAGTCATCCGCTCCCAGTTCCAGTCCGAGTACCTTGTCAAATACTTCTCCTTTGGCGGAAAGCATGATAATGGGAATGGAGGATTTCGCGCGGACTTCACGGCAGACCTGATATCCGTCGATGCCCGGCAGCATCAGATCTAACAGGATGATGTTAGGATCAAAGGCAGTCACGGCTGCAAGCGCGGATTCACCGTCGCCGACGATCTTCGTTTCAAAACATTCTTTCGTCAGGTATAGGCTGATCAGCTCCGCGATATTGGCGTCATCATCTACAATTAATATTTTTTGTTTTGTGCTCACTCGGTTTCCTCCATATTTATCGTCGTTTTTTACATTTGCGCCGCTTAAAATTCCACGACCGTAACACCTGCGTCTCCCTCGCCCGGCTGCGCGAGATGATACGTTCTGATATAAGGGCAGCCGTTTAGATAGTTATGGATGCCCTTTCGCAAAGCTCCGGTGCCTTTGCCATGGATAATGCGGATGCTTGGCAGGTGGCAGAGATAAGCGTCATCGATATGTTTGTCAATTCTCGCAACCGCTTCGTCCACAGTCATGCCGATGACATTGATCTCCGCTGACATATTGGAGACCTTGGAAATATCCATCCTGCTATTTCCGGAAGATTGATTGGAATAGCTTTGCGGATGATATTTGGAAGCTTTACCGGAAGCCTTGGAGGAAGCCTGTTTGGCTGGCTCCTCAGGATCCGCTTTTAAAAGGTCGGATACATGCACCTTAGAGGTGATGATTCCGCATTGAACGCTTACATATCCGCGGCTGTCCGGACGGATGGTAATGGTGCCTGTCAGGTTCATGGATTTGATTTTGACAGGAGTTCCGGGAAGAGCTTCTTTTTCGTCAAGCGGCTGTCCCGATGCCTTTGTCTTTTCTCTGACTGCCAGAGTAGCGTCCTTCTCTGCGATTTTTTGGCGGACATTCTGCCGTTTTTTCTCCATCGTCTGGATCTTCATCTGACCGCCCTGCTTCTGGAAGGCGCGGATCGTCTCGTCTGCAATCTCCGTTGCCTCTTTCAGGATATCCCGCGCTTCCTCCTGCGCTTCCCGTAGGATCCTGTCACGCTGGTCTTCCAGCTTTTCCTGCTTTGCTTCTATCACAGATTTTAGGTCTTCAATTTCTTTTTTATAGGATGCGATTTCTTCCTGTTCCTTTTCGATCCGGATCCGCTGTGCCTCTAAGTCTGAGATCACATTCTCAAAGCTCTCTTCTTCTTTGCTGATATGCTGTTTCGCATCCTCGATGATAAGGTCCGGCAGACCTAATTTTTTGGAAATAGCAAATGCATTGCTCTTGCCGGGGATTCCGATCAACAGCCGGTAGGTAGGACGCAGGGATTCCACATCAAATTCGCAGCTGGCGTTTTCTACAAAGTCTGTGGAAAGTGCATAGATCTTCAGTTCGCTGTAATGAGTCGTTGCCATGGAGCGGACGCCTCTGTCATGCAGATGGTTCAGGATAGAGATCGCAAGCGCGGCGCCTTCCGTGGGATCGGTGCCGGCTCCGAGTTCATCAAAAAGACACAGGCAGGAGTCATCGGCCCGCTTCAGGATATCAACGATATTTGTCATATGGGAGGAAAAGGTACTGAGACTCTGTTCAATACTCTGTTCATCCCCGATATCTGCGTACACTTCTTTAAATATGGATAGCATCGACCGGTCCAGCGCCGGGATATGAAGTCCCGACTGCCCCATCAGGGTCAAAAGCCCTACGGTCTTTAAAGTGACAGTCTTACCGCCGGTATTAGGACCGGTGATGACCAGCAGGTCAAAATCCTCGCCGAGGCGTACATCGATGGGGACCGCTTTGGAAGCGTCCAGCAGGGGATGCCTTGCCTGACGGAGTTTGATGATGTGGTCGTCATTAAATATGGGGCGTGTAGCATTTGTTTTCATGGCATAGGTTGCTTTGGCAAAAATAAAATCCAGCAGGGTCAGTGTCTTCTGATCTTCTGCGATCTCATCAGCATAACCGGCGCACATACCGCTGAGGGAAGCAAGGATGCGTTCGATCTCTTCCTGCTCCCGGATCTCCAATTCGCGCAGCTGGTTGTTCAGATTGACGACTGCGGCGGGTTCAATAAAGATCGTGGAGCCGGTGGAAGACTGGTCATGGATCATGCCGGGCACCTGATTTTTATACTCTGTCTTAACGGGCAGACAGTAACGGTTATTCCGCATGGTGACCACAGCATCCTGCAGATAGGTGCGGTACGTGGAGTTTACCATGGAATTTAACTGGGTATGGATCCGTCCGCTGATAACGCCATAGGATTTGCGGATGGAGGCAAGCTCATTGCTGGCGCTGCTGCTGATCTCATCTTCGGAGATGATGCAGCGGAAGATCTCTTTGGAAAGAGACGGAATCGGATCCAGTCTTAAAAAGTAATCTTCCAGAACGTCGGAGGGCGTATCAGTCCGATCCTTTGTACCATATTCCCGGATGTTGTCACTGCACTCCAAAATCCGCGCGATCACCAGCAGTTCCGCGGCAGACAATGTTCTTCCTACCTTCAAATCTTTGATGATCCCACGGATGTCTTTATTGGCACCAAAAGATAAACGGTCATTTACAAAAAGCCGTTTCAATGCAGCTTCCGTTTCGGACTGCGCATGTTCGACCCATTCCGGATTGGAGGAGGGACGAAGTCTGCCGCACATGTTTTTGGCAGGTTCGCTTCCTGCGTATCCGGCAAGCGCGTCGGTAATTTTTTCAAATTCCAGAATACGTAATACTTTTTCATTCATAATCCGATTATAACATATCACAGCCTATGACCGCAATCAAACGAAAAACAAAATGTGATTGGAAAGTTATTCAAAGTGGGTGTCATCGTATGGATGTCAAAATTATGAATGATATTGTATTTTCATTGCAAATGGCATACAATAATATTATAAAATTAATGGAGGTACAATATGGCTACATTACAAATTCGTGTTGAAGATTCTTTGAAATCGAAAGCAGATAACTTGTTTGCCAGCCTTGGGTTAGATACGTCAACAGCGGTACGAATTTTTTTGAATGCTGCCGTTGAACATGATGGAATTCCTTTTTCTATTGAACACAAAGCGATTCCGCCTTCACTTGCTCAGGCGGTTTCTGACAGCCGTAATCGCCGGAATTTACACGGCCCTTTTGACAGCGGTGAGGCAGCAGTAGCTGCAATGCTGGAGGATTAAATCGATGTATAAAATTGTTTATACCAATCGGATGAAACATGATGCAAAACTAATGAAGAAGCGAGGAAAGAATATGGATAAATTGGCTGCTGTACTTTCCATGCTTGCCAGTGGCGATCCGCTTCCCATGCAATACCGTAATCATCAACTGACAGGAAATCTGCATGACTTTTATGAATGTCATATAGAGCCCGATTGGTTGCTTATATATCAGATTTTTGATGATACTCTTATCTTATCGGCAACGGCTACCGGCAGTCATGCGGATCTGTTTGGTAAATAAGTATATTTTTTTAAAAATTAAGTGGAATCAAAAATACACTTGTGATAAAATTATATATAAGAATTTTAAGAAAGGAATCCTAAATGCAATGGATTATCGCGAGGAGATTAAAGATTATATCCGTATAGAGATAGAAGTACTAGAGAAAATGGATGTAGAAGCTATCAATGACGCGTTAAATCTTCTGCATGATACGCTACAAAAGGAAGGCAATATCTATATTTTTGGCAATGGCGGCAGTTCCGCGACGGCATCCCATTTCCAGAATGATTTTAATAAAGGAATATCGGAGCATACGGTGAAGAAATTTCGCTTCCAGTGCCTGAATGACAATATTGCGACGGTTATGGCGATTGCCAATGATATCAGTTTTGACGAGGTATTCCGCTTTCAGCTTACCGGTAAATTGAAGCCGGACGATATTGTGATTGCTATCTCAGGAAGCGGTAATTCCCGAAATGTGCTGAATGCGGTAGAATACGCCAGAAAACAGAATTGTAAGGTGATTGGACTGACAGGTTATGATGGAGGAAAGCTGAAGGAACTCTCCGATATTTCTCTGCATGTACCGGTGAACAGCATGCAGATCACAGAGGATCTTCATATGGTTCTGGATCATTTGATGATGTCAGTCTTTTATAAAACATTATGCGGCATCCCGCATATGAAATGACGGATGGTTTGGACAGAATTTATTGACATGGGGTTAGATTGAAAAATAAGATTGATATCTTATTTTTCAATCAGCAATGTGATATAAACTGAGGAAAATAGAGATAGTATGGAGGTTACCAAATGAAGTTTGTCCCAACAGAGAAATTAAAACCGGGGATGCGGCTTGCAAGGCCGATCTTTAACAAAAAGGGTGTCATGCTTTATGAACGCGATACCAAGCTGACGCCGCAGGGTATCAACAGCGTCCGCAATTTTGATTTGATCGGTATCTATATTTTGGAGCCGGCTGAGCCTCTGCCGCCAATGACAGAGGACGACCGTGAGTTTGAGCGTTTTCAGACGATGTCTGTTTTCGTCTTACAGGAGATTATTGAAAATATTTTAAATGGTGAAGCGCCGCAGAAGTTGAACCAGCTTTCCCAGGAGATCTTAGCGAAGTTTTCCGTGAAGGATGAGAAGTTTACCTTTATGCAGAATCTGCGGAGCATTCAGGATATGGTTTATAAACATTCCCTGAATGTTGCGATCTTAGCGGCCGGGATTGCAGGCAAGATGAATATCAGCCTCGCAAGACAGAGATCTATTGTTATGACGGCGCTTTTACACGATATTGGGAGACTCAAACTGTCTGAAAAGATTGCCCGGAAATCAGTGGCTGATTTGACGGAGGAAGAGAAGGAAACGGTATTTTTATGTCTGGAAAACGGCTATTTGATGTTAAAGGACAATGGAAATATCAATCATGAAGTTCTTCGGAATACGCAGACATTTATTAAGACGCTGCTGGAGATCAGGACGCTGGAAGCCGGCAAGATGCTGACGAAAAACAATCTTGAGACAGAGATCTTAAAGGTGGCATATTATTTTGATGAGCTGACCGCGATGAAATATGGGGAAGAACCGCAGTCGGATATTGCTGCTTACCAGTATTTAAAGCACCCTAAGAATCAGATGAATTCACAGGTCGTCAAAGTGTTGTCACAGGTGATCCATCTTGTGCCGCCCGGATGCAGTGTTCAATTTACAAATGGTGAGAAGGGGATCGTTCTGACAGAAAATGATGATGATATCCTTCGGCCGTTTGTGCTTAATTTTAGCAGCAATCAGATCTATAATCTTGCGGATGGAAAAACATTTGAGCAGTATCAGATCAAAGATGTGTTAAAGACACTGGATAATCGTTACCTTATGGTAGACGAATACCAGAAATATCTGGATTCTCTGAAAAGCGGAGAAAGCAAATGAAAAAATATAAGGAGATCCAG